>NZ_JACBEZ010000053.1:0-11392 GCF_013391465.1 Acinetobacter sp. SwsAc2
GTTTTATGATAACTTTACTGTTAAAAGAAGTCTAGACAACCTTGTTTTATGCTTGGATATAAGGCTTATTTTAAAATAATAGTAGTGAAGATTTTCTAAAATTAACATAATACACCTTATACGAAATAAAAATGTAAGCCCCAAGTAGAAATGTCCGGTTTCTCCAAAGTAAAAATGTCCGCTTTTAGAATATGCACTTTTGCAATTTTCTTAGCGGACGGTTTGATATGTTGGTGTCTATGTCGGATAAAGAACTTAAACGATTGTCGGTCTTGCAAGAAATCTGTGATCAACGCATAACCCAGTCCCAAGCTGCTCAGCTACTTCATATTTCAGAACGTCAGATCAGACGTTTATTGCAAAAATACAAAGCTCAAGGCCCAGCTGCATTAGCACATGCTGCACGTGGCCAAATCAGCAATTCCAGGCTTCCTGAAGAGCTCAGACTCAAGTGCCTCAATATTGTTTCGGATCAACTGCATGGTTTCGGACCCACTTTAGCGCATGAAAAGCTCACCACTGTTCATGGATTCGATATTTCAGTGGAAACACTGCGTTCCTGGATGATTGCAGCCGATCTGTGGATTCCTCGCGCCAAGCGCCTGAAACGCCCGTATCAGCCTCGTTATAACCGAGATTGTTATGGTGAACTGATTCAAATCGATGGCTCACACCATGACTGGTTTGAAGGACGCGCTGCTAAGTGCTGTCTGCTGGTATTTATCGATGATGCCACAGGAAAATTACAGCATTTACGTTTCTGTGAGTCGGAATCAGCATTTGACTATATGATTTCAACACGTTTGTATGTTGAGCAGCATGGTAAGCCGTTGGCGTTTTACAGTGATAAACATTCAGTCTTCAGGGTGAATCAAAGCAGCAAGAAAGACACCAAGATTACCCAGTTTGGACGCGTACTCAGTACCCTCAATATCGATATCATCTTCGCCAATTCACCACAAGCCAAAGGCCGTGTAGAACGGGCGAATAGAACGCTTCAGGACCGTCTGATTAAAGAAATGCGCCTGGAAGGCATCTATTCGATTGAGCAAGCGAATGCCTGGCTGCCCTGCTTTATCGAGCAATTTAATCGTAAATTTGCCAATATGGCCTTTAATCCCAAGGATCTACACCGGACTGTCACTGAAACAGCCGAAGAATTAGATGATGTTTTTACCTGGCGTGAACCCCGCAGAGTCACGAACAGCCTGACGATTACTTATGATAAATGCGTATATTTACTGGAAAATACCGAAGAAAATAAAAGGTTGATCGGCAAGTATCTTGAGTTTCTGGAATACCCGGATGGCACGGTAGCCATTGAACATCAAGGAAGAAAAATCAATTACAGCATCTTCGATAAATTAAGTCAGCTCAACCAGCGAGAGGTTGTTGAGAATAAACGTTTAGGTGCTGTTCTCAATCATATTCAACAACAGCACGAAGAATTAGAACAGCAAAACAAACGCAATCGTTCTCAAAAGATGCCGAGCAGACGTGCACAGAAAACAGTAATCAAAGAACGAAATCTGAATCCTGTGCTTGACTTGGAAGTGTCTGTATAGGACATTTCTATTTGGTTATTAGGTAGGACATTTCTACTTAGGAATAACAAAAAATGGGAGCCTTAAGCTCCCATTTTTTAAGTAATTTTTTCAAATAAGGCTTGGGTGAGCATCTAAAATTCGAATCAATGTAGCTGCTGGTCCAGTTGGATAGCGTCGTCCCTGTTCCCAATTTTGCAGGGTACGGGGGCTAATATGTAGACGTGCAGCAAATTCATTTTGGCTCAAGCCAGTTTTTTCACGTACTTCTTTAATATCAGGCAATTCGAGTTCTGTAACTCGGCTTGCTTTAACTTCTTTACGTTTGATAGCTCCAGCTTCTTTGATTGAAGCAACCAAGTCATCAAATAAGTTGTTATCCATGAAATTGCTCCTTCACGAGTTGGTGCAGAATGGCGGTTTCCTTATCTGTTAAATTATCTTTTACTGATTTTGGATAAGCCACTAAGAAAAAGATCTGATCATCCTCGGTGACCCAATAATAAATCACCCGTATCCCACCACTTTTCCCTTTGTTACCTTGAGCACAACGTACTTTGCGAATACCACCGCCATTCTTGATTAGGTCACCTCTATCAGGCTGTACCAAAAGATCTTGCTGAAGTTGACGATATTCCTCATCAGATACAAGGTCTTTAATTTGCTTGGTAAAGATGCTGGTTTCAATAAATAACATGGACTCTTTATACGTCAATGGCGTATTTGAATTTTAGCAGTTTCCATAACAAAAAACGAGAGCTGGTAGATCTCGTTTCGCATAACAGCCATTATGTTAAATTGTAGTAAGAACTTTAATGCGATAGAGCAGAATGTATATGCAAAATAAGCTTGATAACATTATTCAAGAATTAAAAGAACTATCTGGGAATAGTCGTCTAAACATAGAACTACCTGATGATATTTTCATATCTGCTTATGAACGAAAAATAGGTTTTATTTTTCCAAAAGATTATAAAAAAGTTTTGAAAGAGATTAGCAATATCTTTTATGGAACAACTCTGTACACGACAAAAATAGATAACTCATTGAAATAATGTCACAATAATTGTTTTCTAACGACGAATACTATGACACATCTCAATGAGTTATATCTTATCTTAAACAAATATCTAAAATGGAACAAGTCACATTTAAAGTGCTTTGCGCTCATCATGCTTGTGATTATTTTAAAGCAAACATGTAATCTTTCTTCTGCATCTAAAGCCTTGCCCATCAAGTGCTTACCACAATCATTTTATCGACGTATGCAGCGCTTCTTTGCAGGTCAGTATTTCGATTATCGTCAAATTTCTCAGTTGATTTTCAATATATTTTCATTCGACAAAGTGCAACTGACTTTAGATAGAACCAATTGGAAATGGGGAAAACGAAATATTAATATCCTGATGCTCGCGATCGTTTATCGTGGAATAGCGATACCTATCGTTTGGACATTACTTAATAAACGTGGAAATTCAGATACAAAAGAGCGTATTGCTTTGATTCAACGCTTTATCTCCATTTTTGGTAAAGACCGTATTGTGAATGTGTTCGCAGACAGAGAGTTTATCGGTGAGCAGTGGTTTACATGGTTAATTGAACAAGACATCAACTTCTGCATTCGTGTTAAAAAAACTTTATTGTCACCAATCATTTAGGAAAGAATCATAAAATCAGTGATTTATTTCGCCATCTTCAAGTTGGTCAAATTGAATGTCGTAAACGACGGATTTTGGTTGGTCGAGTGAAACTATATATAAGTGCACTACAGTTAGAAAATGGAGAACTTTTACTCGTCGTTTCTCCTCAGTTTAATGCCAATTCTATTCAGGATTATGCATTACGCTGGGAAATTGAAACCTTATTCAGTTGTCTCAAAGGACGCGGGTTTAATCTTGAAAATACTCGTTTAACAGACCCTAGACGAGTCAAGAAATTGATAGCAGTGCTAGCTATCGGTTTCTGTTGGTGCTATTTAACAGGTGAATGGCAACATGATCAAAAAAAAGTGATAAAAATAAAGAAGCATGGACGACTCTCAATGAGTTTATTTCGCTATGGTTTAGACTATGTTCAAATGGCGATTCAGCGTTTAATTGGTTTTGGGAAAAAAGAAGAGTTTAAGGAAATTTTGGCAATTTTAAGAAGGCAGAAGCCTGATAGGATAAGGGTTCTGTGAAATTTGTCGTGTACAGAGATGGAACAATTGAATTAGCGTCTCTTACAGATGAGAAAGAATGCTATCGAGGGCTATCTCAGATATTAAATGATGCTAGGGAGCAAGGTCTGCCAGAAGATTGGCTACCTATTTGTGAAGATAATGGTAGTTATTATTGCCTATCTCCTAATCATAAAATTAGATATTGGACAGCAGATGGATATAGCGATGAGCAGTGGGAAGATTTAGCAGATTGGATCAAGCAAGTTTGGATAGATGGAAATTAAGAATTTCTAAAATTAACATAATACACCTTATACGAAATTAAAAAATGGAGCCTAAAGCTCCATTTTTTAATAACTTTTTTTAAATTGCTAAGCGTAAATTCAGTGCTTTTACAACTTTAATCACAGTATCAAAACTAGGGTTAACATCACCAGAAAGTGCTTTATAAAGACTTTCTCGGCCTAAGCCTGTATCTCGTGATAATTGAGCCATTCCTTTAGCTTTTGCAATGTTACCTAAAGCCTTTGCAATGAATGCGGCATCGCCATTAGATTCTTCAATACATGCTTGTAAGTAAGCCTGCATATCATCCTCTGTTTTAAGATGCTCAGCACTGTCCCATTTGCGAAGTTTAATAGCCATTTATAGCTCCTCCTCTAAATCTTGTGCCAATTGCAGGGCAAGTTTTATATCTTTACTTTGCGTAGACTTATCTCCGCCTGCTAAAAGAATAACAACCCTTTGCCCTTGCTTGCAGTAATAAATCCTATAGCCTGGCCCAAAGAAGAAACGTAATTCAGAAACACCTTCACCGACCGGCTCAGTATCTCCAAAGTTTCCATCTTCAACCCGATCAATTCGGACTTGTATGCGTCTTTTTGCCTGCTGGTCTTTTAACTTGGTGAACCAGTCATCAAAGACTTCAGTGGTATATATTGAGTACATAAGTAGAATGTATCCTATAGGATACATTTATGCAAGAAATAAACTTGATATTTGGGGCTCGAAACGGTGAATTTCGTATAACCACCATTATGTTAAATAGCATGCAATATTGGATACCATACTGAAATAAGTAAAACAGTACCTAATACTCGATTAAAGAGCACCATATGATGAGCTGTAGAAAGTATTTTTTTTGTGATTTTTCCTAAATAAGCCCAAATAAATAAACAAGGTAGAGAAATCAGCATAAAGATGAATGAAAATAGAATGAGTGACTGATAGTAGTTAGCTAGTTGTGCTGTATAAACAGTAATAACAGCAATAGCCATCAACCAGCTTTTAGGGTTGATAAACTGTAAAAAGAAGCCTGTAAAAAAACCATTTTTCTTATTTTGATTTTGGATTTTAGATTCTAGATCAGGTCTATAATTAAAAATTTTCCATCCAATATAGCTTAACCAAATGCCGCCAGTGAAACTTAATATTAATTGAATCTTGGGGTATTCATTGAGTGTTGTACCAATTCCAAGTCCTGTAATTAAGACTAATGATGCAGCACCAATACTTCCACCGAAGATTAAGCCTAATGTTTTTTTAATACTAAATTGATGACTTGTACTAAGAATAAGGAAATTGGTTGGTCCAGGAGTAATTGATGCAACAAAAGAAAAGGCACAAAAAGCTAAAATCGTTTCCAAAATAAAATCCAAAAATTAATAAACTATTTGGCTAGTTTGATAAATATCTTCAAGATATATCTAGAACATTTGTGCACGCTTTTTGATATTGATTCAATGTTATGCCATAACAACGTTTAAACCATCGACCTAGATGACTTTGATCAGAAAAACAAAGATATGAAGCAACAGTTGTTGCTGATAATCCTTTTCTTAACAATTCTTTTGCCTTATTTAAACGGAGTTGGATCAGATATTGATGTGGAGAACAGTTAAAGTTTTTTTTAAATACACGGTTAATATAAAAACGATCTGTTTTCACCAATGTTGAGAGTGTTTGTAAGTCTAAATCATGAAAGAGACTTTCATGTAAAATTTCTTTTAGCTTTAATGCAATATTAGGTAATGTCTGGATAGACTTTTCACGTTTATATAAAATTTTTTTATTTACTAAGTTTTCTAATAAAAGATCTAAATACGTATCTTTCATCAATTGAGATTCATTGTTATTCAATATATTGTAGGTTGAAAGTATCAAATGTGAAAGTTGAGGATCAGAACGTAGGGTTGATTCGATAGCAAGTTCGATAGGCTCATTAAATATTCCTTCATAGCTTTTTTTTAACCATGCTGGATCTAAATGCATCATTTTATAAGTGAAGCCGAGAGGATCTGGTGCATTACCATCATGAACTTCTTCAGGTTCAAGCATGAAAGTTTGACCTTGATAGCTATCAATAATTTTTTTTCTACAATTGAATTGTTGATGTCCTAACTCTGTTACCCCTATAAGATAACTTGAGTGTAGATGAGGATCGTATGCAAAGCCTTTGAAGTGGGCATGAATTAGTTCTATACCTGTAGACTTATCCTGTGTGACATTGACCCAATTGCTCATATTTACTTAATTAGTCCTAATGGATTTAGCTTATCAAAAATTATCTAATGAAGAAATTCTAAAATTAACATAATACACCTTATACAAAATGCCCTTGTAAGCCCTTAATCAAGGGCATTTTTAGTCTCTACTTAACATAAAATTTTGGTGGTGCTTCAAAAAGTATGCTGCCTTTAAATGAAGCCATTATTGATGTAAAAGAAAAGAAGGCTAAATCAAAAGCTTTAAAATGGTTTTCAAGCTTTTTTGAAAAATTACAGCTTCTTCTGAAGCTACGCCTAATTCTATGCCTTATTTTGCAATTATTGCCTTCAATACCTACAGTAAAAAATTTACCAATACTTTGCTTACCATTTTTAAAAGCAGTGATGAAACTGTCCCAATGATCACTTGCAATTCGGGTGTAGTGAATATCTAATTGTTTAAGCTTTGTCTTCAATTGTTAGACTGTAGCTAAATCTCGTTTACCCCAAACATAAGCAACAATTTCACCTGTTTCTCGATGATAGGCGTAAATAAGCCATTGTTTATTCTTTTTATTTCCAACAAAATTCCAGAACTCATCTACTTCGAGAGATTCATAATGACTTTGCTGAGGCTGAATTTCATAGGTTGATTCAGTTAAAGTACGTAAAACTTTACCGATACTGATGCGCTCAACTTCAGCAATATCTCGTATACCGCTGCCTCTGACCATCAACTGTAATATTTTACGAGTAATACCTGACTTACATCCTAGATAGCTCAGTGCATGATCACCAATAAACTGACGTTTACAGTCTTTGCACTGATAGTTTTGTTTCCCATCTACTTTGATACCATTTTTCTTTATACTATCACTGAGGCAGGTTGGACATTTGATTGCTAGAGTTATTTGCATTTCTCTATTTTATCAAAATCCAATCGGCTTTTTCTTCAGCATACTTTTTGAAACACTACCAAAAATAGATTAACCTCAAACTTCTAATTCTTATAAATAATGAAAAACACCCAACTTATCTAGCACATCTAAAGACAATTGTTTACGTAGAGCAATATCATCACCAGCTTTCATTTGCATATTTAAAGCAAATGCCACCACTTGCCCATCTGCCTTTTCAACAAAACCCACATACCAACCCACTTGCGGGTCTACAGCCATTCCCCAGCCACTTTTAGCATATAGACGATTCTCCCCTCTGCGCTCTACATACAACATCTCTTTCACTTGTTGCTGAACTTCAGGTTTAAAAGGCAATTGCCCTTGGGCTAAATCATACACAAACTTTACTTCTTGTATAGGTGTAATTGTCAAAGGCCCTTTCAACCAAAATTGATCAACTTCCGTGCCTATTTGCATATTGCCATAACCAATACGTTGCAATTCACTTTGCATTAAGCTTGGACCAATACGACGTGCCAATTCTTGATATACAGGCACTGTAGATGCTTGCATGGCTTCGCCCAAAGTAAAATCTTTGTCCCATGCTTTAAAAAAACGTGGCTTTCCATCCCACTTAAATATTTCTGTAGATGTTGCTTTATGATTTTCTAAACCAATTAGTGCATTGGCAATTTTAAATGTAGATGCAGGAATATAAGCTGTTTTTGCTCGGTCTAAATGCGTGCCATATTTTTTAATATTTTGACCATCATATGTGACAAACACAGCATCAGCTGAGATTTCATTAAAAAGCGCTTGAACATTCTGATCGATGATTGAGTTATTCACTTGTGGAATTGTACTTGTTTTTGCTCGACTCATACTATGCTCAGCACAAGCCCCAATACTTATGCTTAAGCAAACTAAACTCAATATTTTTAATAATTTCATGATATACAACTTTAAAATTTGGTAGTGTTTCAAAAAGTATGCTGAAGAAAAAGCCGATTGGATTTTGATAAAATAGAGAAATGCAAATAACTCTAGCAATCAAATGTCCAACCTGCCTCAGTGATAGTATAAAGAAAAATGGTATCAAAGTAGATGGGAAACAAAACTATCAGTGCAAAGACTGTAAACGTCAGTTTATTGGTGATCATGCACTGAGCTATCTAGGATGTAAGTCAGGTATTACTCGTAAAATATTACAGTTGATGGTCAGAGGCAGCGGTATACGAGATATTGCTGAAGTTGAGCGCATCAGTATCGGTAAAGTTTTACGTACTTTAACTGAATCAACCTATGAAATTCAGCCTCAGCAAAGTCATTATGAATCTCTCGAAGTAGATGAGTTGGTAATCCTCCCATAAATAACCGAAGTTAAAAGTAGAGGTTAAGCAGCCATTAGAGGTGGCTTTCCTTTGTTAGCTTGATGTGGTCTTTCATGGTTGTAATGCCACAACCAGTTTGTTGCATAATCTTGTACTTCATCCAAAGTATCAAATAAATGCTTGCTCAGCCAACTATAACGTATGGTCCGATTATAGCGTTCAATATACGCATTCTGCTGTGGCTTACCCGGTTGAATATATTCAATACGAATACCGTGCTCAGTAGCCCAGCGCACAAATTCGTGACTGATAAATTCGGGACCATTATCGCATCGGATCACTAACGGTTTTTCTCTCCACTCCAGCAATTGATTCAACGTACGAATAACCCTGATTGTGGGCAATGAGAACCCTGCTTCAATGGCTAGGCCTTCGCGGCGGTAATCATCAATCACATTCAATAATCGAAACTTACGACCATCGGAAAGCTGATCATGCATAAAATCTAATGACCAAACCTGATTTTCTCGGATTGGTTCTTTCAATGGTTCAGGCGCATGCCGTTTTAGTCTTCTTCTCGGTTTAATACGCAGATTCAGTGCCAACTCACAGTAAATGCGGTAAACCCGCTTGTGATTCCAGCAGCAACTCTCAACATGCCGTAAATACGAGAAGCACAAACCAAAGCCCCAATCGGAATTTTCCTCAGTGAGTTCAATGAGCTGTTCAGCAATGAGTGCATTGTCATCGCTGAGTTTGGCTTGATAGCGGTAGCAGGTTTCACTAATGCCAAATGCTTTACAAGCCAAACGAATACTAATGGCATGCTGGGCAACTGCCTGTTGTGCCATCTTACGCCGGCAAGATGGCTTTACCACTTTTTTGCCATCGCTTCCTGGATGATTTCGGCCTTTAATCGCTCTTCCGCATACATCTTTTTAAGTCTGGTATTTTCGGCTTCTAGCTCTTTCAGTCGAGCCATTAATGATGTATCCATACCACCATATTTGGCACGCCATTTATAAAAGGTAGCATTACTCATGCCGTGTTCACGGCAAAGGGTCGCTACAGGTGTGCCAGATTCTGCCTGTTTCAAGATAGACATGATCTGACTGTCAGTAAATTTAGATGTTTTCATGCAGAATCTCCTGCTCGTATCTTAAGAGAAAATTCTACTTTTAGATCCTATTATTTTTAGGGGGGATTACCAGTTCTGGAATTTTGTTGGAAATAAAAAGAATAAACAATGGCTTATTTTTGTTCAAAAGTCATATTTTACCTCGGAGAAACCGGACATTTTTATTGGTGAGAATATAGACACTTTAAATGGGTTCTAACACTCTCTGTTATTCCCAAGTAGAAATGTCCTACCTTAAAACCAAATAGAAATGTCCTATACCGACATTTCCAAGTCAAGCACAGGATTCAGATTTCGTTGTTGAATTGCTGTTTTCTGTGCTCGTCTACGTGGCATAGCTTGAGAACGATTCCGTTTGTTTTGTTGTTCTAATTCTTCATGCTGTTGTTGAATATGTGCCAGCACAGAACCCAAACGCTTATTCTCAACGATCTCTCTCTGGTTGAGCTGACTTAATTTATCAAAGATGCTGTAATTGATTTTTCTTCCCTGATATTCAATGGCTACAGTACCATCCGGATATTCCAGGAACTCAAGATACTTGCCGCCCAATCTTTGATTTTCTTCGCTGTTTTCCAAGATATATACGCATTTATCATAAGTAATCGTCAAGCTGTTCGTGACCCTGCGGGGTTCACGCCAGGTAAAAACATCATCTAATTCTTCGGCTGTTTCAGCGATAGGCCGATGTAGATCCTTGGGATTAAAAGCCATCTTGGCGAATTTACGATTAAATTGCTCAATAAAGCACGGCAGCCACTTATTGGCATCTGCAATTGAACTGATGCCTTCTAGACGCATCTCCTTAATCAGACGATCCTGAAGTGTTCTATTCGCTCGTTCTACACGACCTTTGGCTTGAGGGGAGTTAGCGAAAATGATATCGATATTGAGAGTGCTCAGAACACGTCCAAACTGGGTAATCTTGGTGTCTTTCTTGCTACTTTGATTCACCCTAAAAACTGAATGTTTGTCACTGTAAAATGCCAATGGCTTACCATGCTGTTCGATATATAAACGTGTCGAAATCATATAGTCAAAGGCTGACTCTGACGCACAGAAGCGTAAATGCTGCAATTTTCCTGTGGCATCATCGATGAATACTAGCAGACAGCATTTAGGTGCTCGACCTTCAAACCAATCATGGTGTGAGCCATCAATTTGGATCAATTCACCATAACAATCTCGGTTATAACGAGGCTGATATGGTCGTTTCAGGCGCTTGCAGCGAGGGATCCATAAATCGGCTGCAATCATCCAGGAACGCAGGGTTTCTACTGAAAGATCGAATCCATGCACGGTGGTGAGCTTTTCATGCGCTAAAGTGGGTCCGAAACCATAAAGTTGATCTGAAACAATATTGAGACACTTAAGTCTGAGTTCTTCAGGAAGTTTAGAATTGCTGATTTGGCCACGACCGGCATGGGCTAATGCAGCTGGACCTTGAGCTTTGTATTTCTGCAGTAAGCGTCTGATCTGACGTTCTGAGATATGAAGTAGCTGAGCAGCCTGGGATTGAGTTATACGTTGATCACAGATTTCTTGCAAGACCGACAATCGTTTAAGTTCTTTATCCGACATAGACACCAACATATCAAACCGTCCGCTAAGGAAATTGCAAAAGCGCATATTCTAAAAGCGGACATTTTTACTTTGGAGAAACCGGACATTTCTATTTTGGGCTTACACTCTCGTTTCGTATAACAGCCATTATGTTAAATAGATAGCAGTTGGGAGATTATTTATTCTTTCAATAGACAAAAACTTGCGGAATTTTTCTTAATTTGTAATCCTTGCGGCCAAGGGTGTCTAGCGTAGCTAAGACAGGTATTC
>NZ_JACBEZ010000054.1:0-11205 GCF_013391465.1 Acinetobacter sp. SwsAc2
GACAAGCATCGTCATTTTATTATGGTCAGCCTCAGGGTGAAGTGTGTCTAATCAACAGGGTTTTCGGTCTCTAAGTACTTTTTAAAGGGAACATCATCGACTCAAATCTCTATTTGCAACAGTGCCATAAATATTATATCTGTAACCACAGTAGAACATTGGGTATTGACGTTTGAAGATGAAGGTCCAGGTATTGATGAATCGCATCTTAAACACCTGTTCAAACCCTTCTATCGTCTGGAAGACTCTAGATCACGTCTAGATGGCGGTACTGGATTAGGCTTGGCAGTGATTGATGCAATTATTGAAGCACATCAAGGTCATATTTATTATTCTAAATCCAAAAACTTAGGTGGCAGCTGTTTTACTATTCAACTGAATCGTAAGACATCAACTCATTTATAATGTGTTAAGTTCAGATCAATAGGCTTCATTTAAGCGATAAATATAAGATAACTTGATGTCTGAACTTAACAATTCTGTTTGATGATCCTCAAATAAATTTCATCACAATGAATTCTCATCTCGATATTTAGCTAGCATAAAAAATACCACAATGGAGAGTATGCCGATGATAATACCTGCTGTTGATAATAAATTCACATGAGCTGAACTGAAGGCTATTTTACCTGCATTAATCAATGCAACTCCTTGCTCTGTAGGTAATTGGCTCGCTACTAAATAGGTATCACCAATCGATAGTCTGGCTTTTTCTGCTAAAACAGCAGTTAAATCTGACGGCACTTGAAGATGACTGCCAAATATATAGGCCATGAAAACACCAAATAAAGTAATACCTAGTCCTGTACCCAGTTCATAACCTGTACTTTCAAGTGAACCTGCCGCACCGCCCTTTTCTGCAGGTACTGAGCCCATGATCGCAATGGATGAAGCTGTTAAACCAATACTCAGTGTTAATCCAATCGAAGCTAAAATAAAGGGAACGATGATTCCCGGATGATGAAAATCTGAATAACTCAAACTGACCAACGCAATTGCTGCCAATATTAATGACATGGTCGCAACCAGACGGAGTCCAAATTTATTGGATAAAAAACCAGCAATAGGCCCGCCAATAGCGGCCGCAACCATAATCGGAACCATAAAAAGACCGGCTTGCAGCGGTGTTAAACGAATGACATATTGCAGCTCCATTGCCAAAGTTAACTCAACCCCTGCCAAAGCGCCTGCAGCAACCATTGCCATAATAATGCCGGCTAAAATAGCAGGACGTGAAAATAGCGAAAGATCTAGCATCGGCTGAGGAGAATTCAGCTGTTTGCGTACAAATATGGTTAATAAGCCGATAGATAAAACGACCAAAGGCAAGACAATCAACAACGACTGTTTACCGCCTAAGCCTGCTTTTAGTGCATATACAAACGAAATCAAACCGACAATCAGCAATAGCGCTTGACCAAATGCCCAATGTCCAGGGGTTATAGCTTCTTTTCGGGACAATAAGAAATAGCACATTGGTGCGACAACCAGCATGATTGGGACGTTAATCAGGAAAACTGAACCCCACCAGAAATATTCTAACAATCCCCCACCAATGAGCGGTCCAATGGCGGCACCGGCTGATCCGATTGTGCCCCAAATACCCAGCGCAATGGCACGTTCGCGACTGTCTTCGAAGGTTCTGCGAATAATACCCAATACACAGGGCATAATCATGGCACCGCCTAATGCTAATAAAGCACGTGCGGCAATCAGCATAGAAGCCGTTTGGGAAAATGCCGCAAGGACTGAGGCAATTCCAAATATAACCAAGCCAATCAGCAGAATCTTACGATTGCCGACACGATCAGCCAAAGTTCCCATCGGAACTAAAAGTCCAGCCATAAGTAATGGATAAATATCAATAATCCATAAGACTTGGTTGCTTGTGGCACTCAGCGATTGGGTTAATGAGGGAACCGCAACATGCAGTACAGTCATATCAATCACAATCGGCAGAAATGCAAGCACGACAGCGAGCAATATCCACCAGCGTTTCGGATCAAGATTGGAAGCTTTCATTATTAAACCTACATAGATGGTCTATTCACAATTATTTGATGCTAAACAGCCTTACCATCTTGAGTGATAATATGCTCTTTGGGTTTATTTATATCTGTTGCCAAGTTTTCCTGTAAAAACCTTGTCAACAGATGGCTGTTTTTTTATCTCGCAGATTCAAATCCCAAGTGCAACACATTTGTAGTCAGTTGAAAAAGTTAGGTGTATTCATAGAATCATTAGACTTTTTCAACTCGCAATTCCTCCACCTAACGACTTATAAAGTTCGATTTGATTATTTAGTTTTATTTGTTCGAGGATAAGTAGTCCTTGTTGTGCTGCATAAGAAGAGCGTTGCGAATCTAATACCGTTAAATAACTATCAATACCTGCTCTAAAACGAGCACTGGATAGTTTATATGTTGCATCTGTTGCAATGACCAAACGACGCTGGGCTGCTAAACGATCTTCGATATGTGCATGAGCGGCAAGTGCATCATTAACTTCACGAAAAGCTGACTGTATCGATTTCTCATAGTTAGCAAGTGCAATTTGCTGTTCTGTCTGAGAGATTTTAATATTAGCTTTACGGGTTCCCCAATCAAAAATAGGAAGGTCAATACTTGGACCAACTGACCAAGAAAAACCTCCAGATTTAAATAAATCATTTAACTCTGTTGAAGCATAACCTGCGGATCCAGACAAGCTAATTGTTGGGAATAGTCGTGCTTTTGCTGCACCGATATTTGCACCCGCTGCTCTAAGTTGAAATTCAGCTGCTTTTAAATCAGGACGATTATTAAGTAAATTACTGGGCAGGCCAGTTGTGAAAGCTGTTTCCTTTGTAATACTTTTAATTCTTTGATTTGGAAGTAAATCTTGTGGAATAGTTTGTCCAGCTAAAAGATTCAGTAAGTTGTGTGCTTGTACCATTTGAGTTTTATAGTTAGCCACATCATTTCGTGCTGTTTCGACAGAAATTTGAGCTTGTCGTAATGGAACCTCGCTATCAATACCTACATCAAAACGCTTTTTATTGAGATTGTACGAATCAATTTGTGCTTTTAATGTCTGCTCCGCAAGATTTAAATTATCTTTTGCAAAAGCATAATTTAACCATGCTTGGGTGACTTGGCTTATTAAACTAATTTGAGTAGCATCTCTAGCACTTTGTGTCGCAAAGTAATTATTTAAAGCGGCATCTTTTAAACTTTGGACTCGTCCCCAGAAATCTAATTCATAAGCGGTTACACCCAAGCCAACTTGAAAAGTCGAATATGGGTTATTAGGATTAATAGAGGATTCGACTTGTCGAACTGCACTACCAGTTGCTCCAATTGTGGGCAGCTGATCATTTTTGCTAATTTGATATTGTTGTTGGGCACGTTGAATATTTAAGGCGGCAGTACGTAAATCACGATTATTGTCGATTGAAATTTCAATTACTTGTAGTAACTTAGGATCAGAAAAGAAAGTTTTATAACCATTTTCCGCAATCGATGTTCCCGTAGATGTTTGTGAAAAATTTTGTGGAATATTCGACTTCTGTACAGGTTGTGATGCCTGCATATTGATACAAGCAGTTAATGCAATGGAAAGGGAAGAAACAAGTAATCCTCGTGTTAAATGAACTGGCATTTTAAGCATGATTTTCTCCAAATAGTAAAAGCAGTAATATCGAAGAAGAGCCAAAAGAAACATTTATGTTTCTTTTGGCTCTTTTAACTTAAGGGGTCGTTTTTTTCTTTGAAGAAATGAGTTTTTCAACTGCTCCCAGTACGAAGATGAAAAATACTGGAACAAAGAAAATTGCGAGAATTGTTGCTGAAATCATGCCGCCAAATACCCCAGTACCTAATGCATGTTGTGTTTCAGAGCTCGCTCCTGATGCGATGACTAAAGGAACAACACCACATGTAAAGGCAAGAGATGTCATGAGAATTGGACGTAAACGAAGTTTTGCAGCCTGAACGGTAGCTTCAACTAAAGTCATACCTTCTTCTTTAAGCATCTTGGCAAATTCAACAATCAAAATAGCGTTCTTGGCCGATAAACCAATGATTGTGATGAGTCCAATCTTGAAGAACACATCATTCATCATGCCTCTCGTCATAATTGCAATCACAGCACCAAAAATACCCAATGGAATAACTAAGATAACTGATAGTGGAATCGACCAACTTTCATAAAGGGCAGCGAGTACAAGAAAGATCACCAGCATAGATAGGCCCAATAAAAATGCCATCTGTGATTCTGATTGTTTTTCTTGTAGAGAGATACCAGTCCATTCATAGCCAATTCCTTTAGGAAGTTTGGCCATCATTTGCTCCATTTCACGCATGGCATCACCAGATGATGTCCCAAAGTTTGGAATACCGGCAATACTTAAAGATGGACGTCCGTTATAGCGATTATATTGTTGTGGTGCTTTATTCCATTGTGGTGTCACAACTTCTGATAACGAAACCAATTGGCCACTTGAACCTGTTACTTTGAGATTAATAATATCTTCCAACTGCATACGTGATTTTGCATCGACTTGAACAATCACTTGTTGCATACGACCTTGGTTCGGGAAATCATTGATATACATTGACCCCATAGAGGTTGAAATAATGTCTGATACATCAGCAAAATTAACACCAAGAGCATTAAGCTTTTCACGATCGATTTTCAAGCTCACACGATTGCCTTCAGGTAAACCTTCAGCCCAAACCATATAGAGCTTTGGATTTTTAGAAGCCATTTCAATCAGCTGCTCTTTAGCTGCTATAAGAGCAGGCATACCTAAGTTGGCTTTGTCTTGTAACCGTAGACTAAAACCTGAATATGTACCCAACTCGTCAATTGGCGGAGGCAATATAGACATAACGCTACCTTCATTGCTTTTTGCCATAGCTGCGTTAAGTGAATTGACATATTCAGAGGCAGGCATTTTTCTTTCTTCAAAATCTTTTAGTGTTGAGAATGAAACCCCAACGTTTTGTCCAGAACCGCCAAAACCCCAGCCAAGAACGGAAATATTGTTTTGCACATCAGGTTTTTGATTTAGATGTCCTTCAAACTCTTTCACAATATTCTGGGTTCTTTCACGTGTTGCATCTGATGGAAGTTGGAATGTTGTTAAAAACCAACCTTGGTCTTCTTCTGGCATAAATGCTGTAGGCCAATATTTCATACCAGCAAAAGTAACAACCGTAATGACAACAAAGGCAATCATCATTGGAATAGTGTGTTTAACGATTTTGAGCAAAATGACTTCATATTTTTTAGTCACTTTATCAAAACTACGGTCAAACCATGCAAAGAACCCTTTCTTTTGATGATGACCATTGATCGGTTTTAAAATGGTGGCACAAAGTGCGGGAGTTAACACTAAAGCTAGCAAAGCGGAAAATAAAATGGATACAGACATCGTCACTGTAAATTGACGATAGATGATCCCTACAGAGCCGCTTGCAAATGCCATAGGTAAAAATACGGCTGCAAGTACTAGTGTTATCCCAATAATAGGACTAGTAATTTCTTTCATGGCTTTAGAGGTAGCCTCTTTAGGTGAGAGGCCTTCTGTTGCCATGATTCGTTCAACATTTTCTACGACGACAATGGCATCATCGACAATAATTCCGATGGCAAGCACCATACCAAACATAGTTAGTACGTTGATGGAATAGCCCATCAATAACATCACTGTAAATGTACCAAGTAAAGCAATAGGTGCTACAATCGCTGGAATTAATGTATATCGAACATTATGTAAAAATATATACATCACGATAAAAACCAGAACCATGGCTTCAAGTAATGTATGAATTACCTTTTCAATTGAGATTTTGACAAATGGAGCGGTGTCATAAGGTATATCTAGTTGCATACCTTCTGGTAAATTCTGTTTTAGTTCCTCAACCTTAGCTTTAACACCATCAGCGGTTTTTACTGCATTAGCACCAGGGCTGAGCTGGATTGCTGCTGCAGTAGCAGGTTTACCATTTTTCAAAATAGCAAAACTATAGGCTTGTGAACCCATTTCAACTTTAGCAACATCTGATAGTTTTATTGAACTACCACTTACTTTACTTTTTAAACTTATATTCTTGAACTCATCAATATTTTTAAGTTGGCCCTGTGCTGATAGGGGAATACTAATGAGTTGTCCTTTTTCAGCGGGTACATCACCTAATCGACCGGGTGCAATTTCAACATTATTACTACGTATAGCAT
Source organism: Acinetobacter sp. SwsAc2 (assembly GCF_013391465.1). Lineage (NCBI taxonomy): Bacteria > Pseudomonadati > Pseudomonadota > Gammaproteobacteria > Moraxellales > Moraxellaceae > Acinetobacter > Acinetobacter sp. SwsAc2. The sequence continues at coordinate 6,223 of NZ_JACBEZ010000054.1, forward strand.
TATTTACATCACTAATAGATAAGCCATAGGACACCAATTTATTTGGATCAACCCATATTCTCATAGCCTTTTCTGAACCAAACGATTGAACTTTACCTACGCCTTCAACACGTTTTAATTCTTCAACAGCATTCCTAACTAAATAATCACTTAAATCGACTTCAGAATGTTGTCCATTAGGTGAACTCAGACTGACCAACATTAAAAAGCCTGAAGAAGATGCTTCGACTAACAAACCTTGTTGGCGTACAGTCTGCGGCAGGCGGGCTTCAACAGTTTTAATCTTATTTTGTACATTTACCTGAGCCATATCTACATCTGTACCAGGCTTAAAGGTCGCAGTAATTTGTGCTAAACCTGATGTATCTGTTGTTGCACTATAATAAAGTAAGTTTTTTACGCCTGACATTTCCCGTTCAATTAACGTTACTACGCTATCGTTAATTGCTTTTGGCGTTGCACCAGGATAAACGGCTGTAATAACCACTTGTGGTGGAGCAACACTTGGAAAACGGGCAATAGGTAATTTAGGAATACTGAGTAATCCAAAGAGAATAATAAAAATCGCAATCACCCATGCAAATATAGGGCGGCGGATGAAGAATTGAGACATAATCATTCACCTCCTTTTGTTGTAGAGGCTTTGACTTCTGCGTTTGGAAACGTATTTTTAGGTCCTGATACTTTCCATGTAGTGATTTCAAGTTTTTGATTTGGCTGGATCCGGTCAATACCCTCGACAACAATACGGTCACCTGAATTTAAGCCTTGATTGACTGTGTAAAATTGATCATGTTGTTGACCTAATTCGATTTTGCGTAACTCAGCCATTCCTTTGCTATTCACAATATAAACTTGTGAATGTCCACTGTTGTCATATTGAATCGCTTGTTCTGGAATTAGTAAGGCATTAGGAACGGAAGAACGACTCATCTTCACTCGAACGTACATCCCTGGTAAAAGCTGACGATTTTTATTGTCAACTTCAATACGCATAGTTACGTCGCCAGTTTCAGGGTCAACATTAATATCTTCAAATAATAGTCTTGCGGTAACGTTATAAGGTTGATCTTGATTATTTAAAATTTGGAAGTTGTGATCAGCATTTGCGGATAATTTACCTGCTTGTAAAGCAGCTTGTAGTTTTTCATAAGCTGTAATAGATTGTTTTACATCCACATATACTTTGTCAATTTGCTGAACCACTGCTAAAGCATTAGCATCTCCTTGCCCAACTAATGCACCTTCAGTGACAAAAGACTGACCAATACGTCCTGAAATAGGTGCTCTCACGGTTGCATATTGTAAATTAATATTTTGGCGTGTCAGGCTGGCTTTCATTTGTGAAACATCAGCTAGAGCTTGATGATATTGGGCCTGTGCATTACTAAATTCTTGTTTACTAATAGCATTACTAGGTAACAACTCTTGATAACGCTCAAGTTGGGTCTTTAATCGACTAACTTCTGATTCCGCTTTTTTCAATGCAGCTTGATTTGTTGCAACATCAGCTTGAAAGACTTCTGAATTAATCTTGTATAAGGGTTGCCCAGCTTTTACTTCACTGCCTTGTTTGAATAGTACTTTTTGAATTATTCCACCAACCTGAGGGCGAATTTCTGCTACTCGGAATGCATGTACACGAGCTGGAAGATTTTCACTGAAGTTTACTGTTTGTGGTTGAACATTTAATACACTTACTTTTGCCGAAGGTGTTTCAGTCTGAGCTGCTTCTTCAGAGCCACAGCCTTGTAAGATAAGGCCAATAGATAAAAAAAGTGGAAGTAACAGAGGCTTCTTCATATGGAAAAACTCATACAGTTTTAGATATTTACATTATTTTTAATATTTGTGTATTTATCGTTGATAAACTATGGAAAAAGTGTGGAGAATAAAAAAAATATCGATAAAATAAATAAGTTCTTAGTAAAGGATTATTTTATGTTTGATAGTTCATTCTCATTTGATTGCCGTGACAAACTAATTCTTGTTGTTGAGGATGAATATGATATTGGTGATATTATTGAACAGTATCTAAAAAAAGAAGGGATGCGTGTCATACGTGCTATGAACGGTAGACAAGCTATAGAGCTCCATTCGTCTCAACCTATTGATTTATTATTGTTAGATATTAAATTACCAGAAATAAATGGATGGGATGTTCTTAAAAAAATTCGACAAACTAATGATACCCCAGTCATCATGTTAACCGCACTTGATCAAGATATTGATAAAGTTATGGCACTCCGAATGGGCGCTGATGATTTTGTGGTAAAACCTTTTAATCCTAATGAAGTCGTAGCAAGAGTATATGCTGTATTAAGACGCAGCCAACAAAACCAGCAAGCAAAAAATAAGAATTTGCATTATAAAAATATTGAAATTCAAACGGATACTCATAGTGTATTTATTAATTTAAGTTCATCATCACCAAAGCTGAACTTAACTTTAACAGAGTATAAAATTTTAATGCTCATGATAGCACAACCACATAAGGTGTTTACTAGAGGAGAGTTGATGAGTTATTGCATGCCAGATGGTAATGCTTTAGAAAGAACTGTTGATAGTCATGTGAGTAAATTAAGAAAAAAACTTGAAGAACATGGCTTAAATCATATGCTTATTAATGTACGAGGCGTAGGCTATCGTTTGGATAATTTAAATGAAAAGTAAAAGTAAAATTAAAATTAAAATTAGTAAACAGCTAATTATTACATTCAGTATTTTGAATTTTAGTATTACTTTTTTTACTTTAACTTTTGGTTATTTAATTTATGCCATTGCCATTGAAGCGAAATTAGTTACATGGGAAAAACTTGGGCAGAACTGGCCTTATCTTCATTTATTAGACTTAGTTTGGTTACTAATAGTATTAATTATAGGATTTTTCTTATCTATTTTTTTAGGAATACGGCTTTCTCAACGATTTGTTAGACCAATTGAATCTATAGCCGTAGCAACTCAAAAAATTAGTCAAGGGGATTTAACAGCAAGAGTTGAAAACAATAAATATGTAAATGCTGAAATTTCAGAGCTTATAGATAATTTTAATGATATGGCCCATAAACTTGAAGTTTCAATAAAAAATGCTCATGTGTGGAATGCAGCGATAGCACATGAATTACGTACTCCAGTTACAATTCTTCAAGGCCGACTACAGGGTATTGTCGATAATGTATTTGAGCCTAGTCCCGCTCTAATGAAAAGTCTACTAAACCAGACTGAAGGGTTATCGTATTTGGTTGAGGATCTGAGAGTATTAAGTTTAATTGAGAATCAACAGCTTAAGTTAAATATAGAGCCAACCAATTTCCAAAAAAGCGTATCAAAAATTATTTTAATGTTTAGTGAGAAATTAGAGGAAGCTAAAATTACTATTCACTCTGAAGTATCAGATGACATAGTGTATTGTGATAGTCGCCGAATGGAACAGGTATTAATTGCTTTAGTAGATAATGCTATACGCTATGCCAATCCAGGCTTACTAAGTATTACATCATTTGTTCAACGACATATATGGACATTAATGATACAAGATGACGGGCCAGGTATTTCTATGGAATATCAAGAAGAACTATTTAAACCTTTTTTCAGGATAGAAGACTCAAGAAATAAAGCATTTGGCGGAACTGGTTTAGGGCTAGCTGTTGTTAATGCAATTATTAATGCTCATCATGGAACCATTCAGTATGAAAATAGGAATTCTAAAAGTGTATTTACTATTAGGATAAACTTCGAATAATAAAAGGCGGATTCAAGCGGCAAGTGCAACAGTATAAAAACCAGCCATAACTTCACTCGGTGTATACCAACCTAGTGTTTTTCTAGGACGATGGTTGAGTGCAAATTCTATCTGCTCTATTTGTTCGTTTGACACGTCATCAAACGATGATGATTTTGGCAGATATTGACGGATTAAACCATTCGTATTTTCATTCCTTGCTCGTTGAATAGACTTGTAAGGATCAGCAAAATACGTCTCTATGCCAACATCAGTAATTCTTTTGTGTTCGGAAAATTCTTTGCCATTATCAAATGTTACACTATAAGCATGGCTCATTTGTAAACGATCTAATGCACAAGTAATCGTTTGAGAGGATGCTCTCGTTGGCCCTAAATGAACAATATGTACATACAGGCTCTTTCGATCAACGAGAGTCAATAAAGCACCTTTATGATGTTTACCAATCACCGTGTCACCTTCGAAATCTCCTAAACGTTGTCGTTGATCAATGACCTGGTCTCGGCAGTGAATACTTGTTTTATCAATGATTTGACCCCTACGATCCGTGTTTTTGTAACCGCGTTTTCGATATTTCTTCTGATGCCTTAAGTGTAGATGAAGTTTACCGCCTTTTGATTTATCTTGATAAATGTACTGGTAAATCCACTCATGTGAAGGTACATCCAGCCAACCGCGTTGTGTTAAAGCACCTGAAATTTGTTCTGGTGACCAGTCCAAACCAATCAAATAATCAATATAAGCGAAGGCAAATGCTGTCATTGATGATGAAGGACGATACCGTCTTTGACTTGCAAATTTAGCTGCCTGTTGAGCTCTATATCCACGTTGTCCAGTATTTCTTTTTAATTCACGGTAGATGGTTGATCGTGAACGTCCTAACTCCCGAGCAAGGGAGGCGATTGAACTTTTACTTTTCAAAGTAGCATAAATTTCGTATCTTTCATCTTGAGAGAGTTGGGTGTATTTCTTCATTGTGTGCTTTCCAATTGCGAGTTGAAAAAGTCTAATGATTCTATGAATACACCTAACTTTTTCAACTGACTACAAATGTGTTGCACTTGGGATTTGAATCTGCGTGGTTCAAATCGGAACATTCCGCAAACAAGCAGTCTATCAAAAGACTATACCTGAATGATAGCGAGCCAAATCGCATACAATATCTATCATTAGACTTAATGCAATAATTAAATGATAGTATTATCATTAATCTAATAGAATTAAGATTAAATGATAGAAAT
>NZ_JACBEZ010000055.1:0-10891 GCF_013391465.1 Acinetobacter sp. SwsAc2
TAACGTTTGATAATTTTTGAATATCTTTGAATTTCATCCAAGGATTATCCCTTGAATTAAATAATTTTGCTGATTAATTTAAGATCAAATAAATTGTACGTTTTTTGATTTATGACGGAAGTCTATTATAAAGCATCACCTTATTCAAGCGAACAATATAATGCAGAAATTAACTTGCCTGATAATCATTGGCTAAGTGTAAGTGTATATGCAGATAGGCATTATAATGGCGATTTATCAACGAAATTAATCAATTCAACGTTGGATACAAAAATAACATCAAAAAAACATTTAGAGGAATTCAATTTTAGGGATATATATTTGCCTAGTGATGAGTATGAATATGGTCTACAGAAATATATTCCTCATCCTAAATGGGTGAAACGAAATAAGGAATTAATAGCTATAAATACGGGGTCTAATGCTTTATACGATATAGATGATTTATATGTTGAAAAAAATGAAAAAGGAAAGGTACTTACCTTAATTACATGTGGAGATTCCGAAAATCCAATAGCACGTGAATGTAAACAGGAATTTGTTTTGAAGCCTGAAATGAGAGCTCGTGTTACTACTATATTTCAAAGTGTTCATTTGCAGGATTGGAAAATCATTCAATTAAAAGCAAAAAAAGTCGTACAGGGTTTTATTGTCGAACCTAATAATTATAACGGTGTATAACATGACAGCTATAAACATACTTAGGATAATCTGATCATCAATTCAATTTTTAATATCTTATATGTCTTTATCTAAGTGACTTCAAATTATTTTAAATCAGTAAGAAAAAGGGAGATTCACTCCCTTTTCAATCATTTTTCTTTCGGTTCAGGCGGTGTCATACCAAACTGTAAATATGCCATATTGGTGGCAATACGACCACGGGCTGTCCGCATCACATAACCTTGTTGAATCAAATACGGTTCAATCACGTCCTCTAATGTACCTGAGTCTTCAGCCATTGCAGCTGCCAAAGCTTCTACACCACCAGGGCCGCCATCAAAACGTTCAAGTAACATACTCAAATAACGACGGTCTAAAGTGTCTAAACCATCTTTATCGACATTGAGCATATCGAGTGCACGCTGAGCCATATCTTGTGTCACTTCACCAGTACCTTTGACTTGTGCATAGTCACGAACTCGACGTAGTAAGCGGTTGGCGATACGCGGCGTACCACGTGAACGACGTGCAATTTCTGCTGAACCTTCACGTGTAATAGGTACATCCATCAAATTGGCAGAACGAGTCACAATATGCGTCAAGTCAGCGACGGAATAGAATTCAAGGCGTTGCACGATGCCAAAACGGTCACGTAAAGGAGAGGTGAGGAGTCCAGCACGTGTGGTTGCGGCAACTAAAGTAAAAGGGGGTAAGTCGAGCTTAATTGAACGCGCTGCAGGACCTTCACCAATCATAATGTCGAGTTGGTAGTCTTCCATGGCAGGGTAAAGAATTTCTTCAATCACGGGGGAAAGACGGTGAATTTCGTCGATGAATAGCACATCACCTTCTTCAAGGTTGGTCAGCATGGCTGCCAAATCCCCAGCCCGTTCTAGTACGGGGCCTGAAGTCGACTTGAGGTTTCCACCCATTTCACGCGCAATAATATTGGCAAGTGTGGTTTTACCTAGTCCCGGTGGACCAAAAATTAAGGTGTGATCGAGTGCTTCACCACGACCACGGGCTGCGCCAATAAAAATTTCCATTTGCTCACGAACCACGGGCTGACCGATGTAGTCATCGAGTGAGGTCGGGCGGATAGCGCGGTCGATATGATCTTCGGGTTTTTCGGAACCACCGATGAGACGGTCTTGCATATATTATTTAAACTTTAGGTGAATATGCTTTGTAGCAAAATGTCAGAAAAGAAAGTATATACCTTGGCGGAGTCTTTCCATTTTCAAGCGAAACTCAGGAATAACCTGCGGTTCGCCTTACTTTTGTTTTGCAAAATGAGAAGCAATGCTTCGCAAGAAAACCACTTGCGGTGCAATGCACCTCATCGCAAAACTCATCGAATGAAAGTTCTTATCGACTATATCGCAGAAACATTGATCTGCAAATGTCTCCTGACTCGAACAGTTGCCAATGACACTTACGTGTATCAAATGTCGTCTTGATTGAGATGCTTTATTTATTCATCGATTTGAGTGCAGCACGGATGATGTCGCTTGCTTCAGTGAAATCACCTTTTGCTGCATTGACCAATTTCTGTGCTTCTAAAGGTTTATACCCTAAAGATTGTAAGGCCGCTTCAGCTTCTGCCACGGCAGAGTTACCTGTGAACTGAATTTGTTCAACGGTTGAGTTGCTTGGTGCTGTACCTGAAGACATCGCTTTAAAGCGATCACGTAGTTCAATCATGAGGCGTTCAGCGGTTTTTTTACCCACACCAGGTACTTTAACCAGTGTATTAATATCTTCATGCTCAACAGTATGAATCAGCATATCGACACTAAGCGTGGATAAGATACCTAAAGCCATTTTAGGGCCGACACCGTTGACCTTTAATAGGGTGCGAAAAATGATTTTTTCTTGTTGATGTAGAAAACCATAGAGCAGTTGAGCATCTTCACGCACGGCAAGGTGCGTCCATAAGGTAATGTTCTGGCCTTTTTGTAGTTGGCAGAAGGTTGTCAGTGGTGTATCAATTTCATAACCGACACCATTTACATTTAAAAGTACGGTGGGTGCTTCTAGTGCGAAGACTTCACCAATAAGACATCCGATCATGTTGTGTGATTCACTTTTTTATCAATGGTTGCATAGTAGTGAGCATTGCGCAGAAAGGCAAAAGGCTCACGGAAAATTGAGTTCGGATTGATGGCTTTATCATCAAACTGGATGTTGATGACACATTTAAATCAATCCTGCCTTATTGCCTTGTAACTCTTGAGACAAGTTGTACGCTTGGTGGTCTGAAAACTTAGAAATAATATCTAAGACCTGCATGATATTTTCATAGTGGTTACTGCCAAAGTGCGCACCAGAACGACATAAAATAGCCATTAAGCGTTGTTCTTTAAAACTCAATGTTTTATGCGGTGTAGTGAGTGGAATAAAGGCATCTAAAATATTTTGCAAACTTTGATGGGCAATAATTTCCAAACCCGCTTTTTGCGGGTGTTCAAATATTTTATCACGTGCTAAATCCTTCGCACGGTTAATGCCTAACTCAATATCAGCAGCGCAATATTGCAGTAAGCTACCAGCCAGTTGTCCGCTTAATATTTCAAAATGATGCTTAGCAAAAGCCGATGTGACTTCTTCAACCAGACGTTTCATCACTCGTCCACGCAGGGCCGCAATTTTTTGCTGCCAAGTCGTATCTGGCATCGACAGTTCAGTTGGTGCGCTGTATTCACCCAGCAAGCTTAAAAAAATCGGTTCGACTTCTTTATAAGACAACATGTTTAAAATAATGCCATCTTCAAGGTCAATCAGGGCGTAGCAAATATCATCTGCTGCTTCAAGTAAATAAGTCAGTGGATGACGACAATAATGATATTCACCCAGTTGAATCAGTCCGAGTTGCTCTGCAATTTGTTGCAGGATTTCTTTTTCTGCCTGATAGCAGCCAAATTTGGCACGTTTACTGGCAGGGGTATTGCCTTGTGATTCGATGGTTTTCGATAGCCACGGATATTTTAAATAAGCCCCAAGTGTTGCATAGGTCAGACGCATGCCTCCATCATTAGGATGATAGTCAATTTTAGTCAGTAAGCGTAGACCTTGGGCATTACCTTCAAACTGACGCACATCGGCTTGTTCTTCTGGGGAAAGTTTCTCTAAAAAGTTGCCATGTGATGCATCGTCAAACCATTCACGAATGGCATATTCACCCGCATGACCAAACGGTGGGTTCCCAATATCATGTGCTAAACAAGCCGCTTGAATAATGGCTCCAACATCGGCAGGAGAAATCCAAATTGGCAGTTCGTCCTTGATCTTTTCCGCTGCGAGCATGCCAAGAGAGCGTCCAATGCAGGAGACTTCGAGCGAATGCGTTAAACGAGTATGAATGCCATCGTGTTGAGTCAGTGGATGGACTTGGGTTTTTCGGTTCAGTTGGCGAAAACTTTGGGAAAAAATAATTCGATCATAATCTTTGTGAAATGGGCTACGTGCCAATTCGGTATTTTGTTTTTTACTTCCAATACGAACTGTTGAGAGCAGTTCCAACCAACGCATTTGCATCATTTATCGTTATTCAGTGAGTTATTGGCTTCATCATGCCAAAAAAGTGTGACGAGCTCTAGAGGGCTGCGACATAAGTTGTCTTTTAATTTATGCAGTATGAAGTTCTCATCAATAGAACATCTTAAAGCAGTCATGTATGTTCTCAAGGAGGCTATCAACTTCTTTATTTGTAGCCTGAGTATCAATTGAAAATGGCTTTTAGAACCCAACAAAAGCCCAAAAGTCGGGCATCTTTGAAATTTATCCCTTAAAACATTTGTTACTAATCATGTTTGATTTTTAAAGTCAAAGTAAATTGATCTTTTAAAACAAAGAAATCTCACTTTTTTAAGTCGTAGACGACTAGCTGATTTTGGGAATACACAGTAGAATATGCGCTCTCTTCAAGTCACATTGAGGTAGGTTGTCTAGACCTGCCCGTGGAGCCAAAAACAGCATGTTTATCGTTGCCGGTGCACCTGCACACTCTTCTTTTAAGCAAACACAACTTTTAACACGTCTATCGTCTATCAGTTCTGTTCAATCAATAGAAAGCCAATGGGTTTACCTTTTCGACCAAGCGCTCGACGAGCAACAACAGCAATCTGCTTTGCAGCTATTAAATGATGGCGCAACCTTCCAAGTTCGCGAAGCGACAAGTGATGAAGTTCAAGTCCTTGTGACGCCACGTGTAGGGACAATCTCGCCGTGGTCATCAAAGGCAACGGATATTTTTGCTAACTGTAATACCCCGATACACCGCTTAGAACGCGGTGTTTTGTTTACTTTAAAAGGTATTTCTGAAGTATCGGATGCAGTAAAACAAGTTTTACATGACCGTATGACTGAAAGTGTGTTCAATCAAATTGAAGACGCTGCTGCATTGTTCTCTGAAACGGCTCCAAAGCCTTTAAATGCAATCGACATTTTAGGTCAGGGTAAAGATGCTTTAGTAAAAGCGAACTCTGAGTTTGGTTTTGCACTCTCTGATGAAGAAATTGATTATTTAGTTGCTGCTTTTAACAAGCTCGGTCGTAATCCGCACGATATTGAACTGATGATGTTTGCTCAGGCAAACTCAGAACACTGTCGTCATAAAATCTTTGGTTCTGAATGGACGATTGACGGTGAAAAACAGCCATTGTCATTGTTCCAAATGATTAAAAATACTTATAAAGAATCACCGACAGATGTATTGTCAGCATATAAAGACAATGCTTCGGTGATCGTTGGTTTTGATACTCAGCGTTTCTATCCAAAGAAAGATGAAGCGACTGGTCACCACGTTTATAAATACAAGAGTCAAGCCGCTCACATCTTGATGAAAGTGGAAACGCATAACCACCCAACAGCGATTGCGCCATTTGCGGGTGCTGCGACTGGTTCGGGCGGTGAAATCCGTGATGAAGGTGCAACAGGTCGTGGTGGTAAACCAAAAGCAGGTTTAACTGGCTTTACGGTTTCTAACTTGAACATTCCAGGTTTTGAACAACCTTGGGAAGAAAATTACGGCAAACCATCTCGTATGGCATCTCCACTTCAAATTATGATTGAAGGCCCATTGGGTGGTGCTGCGTTCAACAACGAATTTGGTCGTCCTGCTTTAAATGGTTACTTCCGTACATTCGAACAAAATGTAAATGGTGATGTGAAAGGTTTCCACAAACCAATCATGATCGCAGGTGGTTACGGTAACATCCGTCCAGATCATGTTGAAAAAGATGCGATTCAACCGGGTGACTTGCTGATTGTTCTTGGTGGCCCTGCAATGCTGATCGGTCTTGGTGGCGGTGCAGCATCTTCTGTAGACAGCGGTAAACTCGGTGAAAACCTAGATTTCGCTTCTGTACAGCGTGAAAACCCTGAAATGGAACGCCGCTGCCAAGAAGTCATCGATGCCTGCTGGCGCATGGAAGACTTCAACCCAATCGTGTCTGTGCATGACGTGGGTGCAGGTGGTATTTCAAATGCAATGCCTGAGTTGGTGAATGACCACGAACTGGGTGCGATTCTTGATTTACGTAAGATTCCATCACTTGAGCCGGGCATGTCTCCAATGGAGATCTGGTCAAACGAAGCGCAAGAGCGTTATGTGTTGGCGATTCGTCCAAGTTCTTTAGAATTATTTGAATCATTATGTGCACGCGAACGTTGTCCGTTTGCCGTTTTAGGCGAAGCAACTGAAGCGCGTCAATTGACGGTGAACGATCCATTGTTTGATAACAAAGCCGTGGATATGCCAATGCAAGTCATGCTAGGTGGCACACCTCGTATGAGCCGTTCGTATGAAACGATTGAACGTCAAGGCGACGACTTTAATGCATCTAAAGTTACAGATTTGAAAGATGCGATTTACCGTGTACTTAAAAACCCAACGGTTGCATCGAAATCATTCTTGATCACCATTGGTGACCGTTCAATTACAGGTATGGTTGCACGTGATCAGTTTGTAGGTCGTTGGCAGGTTCCTGTTGCAGATGCAGCAGTAACCACAACAAGCTTACAAGGCTATACAGGTGAAGCCATGGCGATGGGTGAACGTCCACCTGTTGCCTTGTTAAATCCTGCGGCATCTGCACGTTTATCGGTTGCAGAGTCGATTTCAAATATTATGTCTGCAAAAATCGACCAGATCAGTGACATTAAATTGTCTGCAAACTGGATGGCGGCTGCAGGGCAGAAAGGTGAAGACCAAGCTTTATTCGAAGGTGTAAAAGCCATCGGTATGGAAATGTGTCCAGCTTTGGGTATTGCAATTCCAGTGGGTAAAGACTCATTGTCAATGCGTACGACTTGGAATGATGAAGGCGAAGACAAATCGGTGACTTCACCGATGTCAGGAGTCATCACAGCCTTTGCACCAGTGACGGATGTGCGTAAAACCTTAACGCCTGAATTGAAAAATGAAGAATCAGTATTGGTGCGTATTGATCTTTCTAAAGGTCAGTTCCGTCTCGGTGGTTCTATCCTTGCTCAGGTCTATAAAGCCCTTGGTTCAGTGACACCTGATGTAGATAGTTTTGACGACTTCAAAGCATTCTTTGCCTTGGTTCAAGACTGGAACAACCGCGGCTTAATTAAGGCTTACCACGACATCGGTGATGGTGGTTTGCTTGCAACTGTTGCGGAAATGATGTTTGCAGCACGTCTCGGTGTCGCTTTAGAAGATCAATCAACTGAAAGCCTATTTGCAGAAGAAATTGGTGCAGTGCTTCAAATCAGTGCGTCTGATTGGGCAACACTTGCAGAAGAAGTTGCGGCATCGACATTACGTGATGCCATTGCGGTTATTGGTACGGTAAACAATACAGATCAATTGACTGTAAATGGTTTAGTGCTAGAGCGTGCAGATTTGCAAGTGGCGTGGACTGAAGTATCACATCAGATCCAACGTCTACGTGATAACGTGGAAACAGCGGATCAAGAATTTGCATTGATCACGGACAAATCACATGCAGGTATTATTGCAAAACCTACATTTGATTTGAATGAGCCAATCGAAGCGCCGTACATCAACGAACGTCGTCCAAACATGGTGATCTTACGTGAACAAGGCGTAAATGGTCATGTTGAAATGGCTGCGGCATTCGACAAAGTTGGTTTCAACACTGTAGACGTGCACATGAGCGACTTACTTGCAGGTCGTATCAGCCTAGATGACTTTGAAGGTCTTGTGGCATGTGGTGGTTTCTCTTACGGTGACGTCATGGGTGCAGGTGGTGGCTGGGCGAAATCAGTTTTATTCAACCCGAAACTTCGTGACCAATTTGAAAAATTCTTCAACCGTGATGAGACTTTCTCTCTTGGTATTTGCAACGGCTGTCAAATGTTGTCGCAATTGGCGCCACTGATTCCAGGTGCTGAAGCTTGGCCGCGTTTCCACCGCAACACTTCTGAGATGTTTGAAGCGCGTGCGGTAAACGTTCGTGTTGAAAAATCAAACTCTGTATTGTTAGAAGGTATGGAAGGTTCAATCCTGCCTATCGCAGTTGCACATGGTGAAGGTCGTGTGGTGACCAGTGCGGATAACTTGGCTGCATTAAATGCAGGTAATCAAGTGATCTTGCGTTATGTTGATAGCCAAGGGAACCCAACTCAACACTATCCAATGAATCCAAATGGTTCGCCAGAAGCGATTTCAGGTGTTACATCGAAAGATGGTCGTGCAACAATTATGATGCCGCACCCTGAACGTAACTTCCGTGCTGTACAGCATTCTTGGAAGCCTGAAGAGTGGACTGAAGACGGTGCATGGTTACGTATGTTCCGCAATGCACGTAAGTTCATTGGTTGATTAATAATAAAAAAGGGCTTGTAGAATTGTTATATTCTACAAGCCCTTTATTTATTTAGTTGTATAAAATAAGCGCAGTATATTTGGGTAATGAAAATGGCAAATAATCGAATAAATTATACACTTGAAGACCATGTTAATGATTGGGTTAAGGTGCAATTCGATAGATTAAAGCTGAAAAATCAAAAAGATTATCATACTGAATCTGCAATACCCGAGTATTTGAAAGAAGCTCTAAAAGGGCGAGCAAAAACTGAAAATAAAACCAATTTTGGTAAACCCGATTTTAGTTTAACCAAGTATCAAATTCCTATCGTCATTGAAAATAAACTTGGTGTTAAAAAACTGATTGCTGAAACAAAAGATAGTATTAAATTTGATGACAAGTCTATTAAAGACTATGCTGTGAATGGTGCATTATACTATGCAACAGGTATGATTGCTTCGGCTAAGTATCATGAAGTGATTGCGATTGGTATTTCAGGAGATTGTGCGGAAACGGTTAAAATTCAAGCCTATTATGTTTATGGTTCGGGTGAACATTCTTTTAAGTTACTTGATAATGTAACAACTTTAGATTTTTTGGAAAATAATAAAACTTTCGATGAATTTTATAAAGATGCTGTTTTAACTGAACAAGAAAAGCATGAAATTTTAATTAGTTCACAAGCACAGTTACAACGTTATGCAAAAAGTTTAAATAAACTGATGCACAATCTTAATATTACTGCCCCACAACGTGTACTTTATGTATCAGGTATGTTGTTATCTATGCAACCTGTTGTAGATATACACAATACAAAAATTCAAGATGGTTTAATGCCTGAAGATTTAAAGGGTATTCAAACTGAATCTAAACGTGATGGTGTGCAAATTGTTAATCAAATCAAAGAATTTTTAAATGCTCGTGATATTCCATTAGATAAACAAAATCTGATGTTAGCCAGCTTTTCTGAAATTTCAAAAGATGCCCAGCGTGATGAAAAAACCCAATTAGATAAAGAAGTTGCAAAATTAATAGATGGTGAAGCCAGTACCAATAAACAAATTTTCACTTTTATTTATCATAATATTTTCCTGTCTATTGATGCGATGGCAGGGCATCTAGATATTATGGGTGAAATGTATTCAGAATTTTTGAAATATGCACTTGGTGATGGTAAAGAAATTGGGATTGTATTGACACCGCCCTATATTACCAAAATGATGGCAACGATTTTAGATGTCAATCAAGATTCAAAGGTGATGGACTTAGCAACAGGTTCAGCAGGTTTCTTAATTTCAGCTATGGAAATGATGATTCAAGATGCTGAAAATACTTTTGGTAAGAAAACTACATCTGCAGAAGATAAAATTCATATCATAAAAACCAAGCAATTATTGGGTGTAGAACTTAATGCGGAAATGTATACCTTAGCTGCAACCAATATGATTTTGCGTGGTGATGGTAGTTCTAATATTCAAAAAGGGAATACCTTTAGGACACCAGAAGAACTTTATACTCATTTTAAAGCAGATAAATTGTTGTTAAATCCGCCATTTAGCTATGAAGAAAATGGTATGCCATTTATTGCTTTTGGTTTGGATAAAATGGAAAAAGGTGGTTTAGCTGCGATTATTATTCAAGATTCAGCAGGTTCAGGTAAAGCAGTAAAAACCAACCAAGCGATATTGAAAAAGCACACATTAATTGCCAGTATTAAAATGCCAACGGATTTATTTCAGCCCATGGCAGGTGTGCAAACCAGTATTTATGTTTTTGAAGCAGGCAAAAAGCACGACTTTAAAAAGACAGTGAAGTTTATCGACTTTAGAAATGATGGTTATAAGCGCACCAGTCGAGCTTTACAAGAACTTGATGAACCGACCAAACGCTATAATGACATTATTGATATTTATAAAGCAGGCAGTAAAGCCAAAGTTGAAGCAGATTGGAATTTAGATACGGTTTTTGTGGAAGATTTTATTGGCGAATCGGGTGCAGACTGGAATTTTGACCAACACAAACAGATTGATACTAAGCCAACTTTTGACGATTTTAGAAAGACGGTTGCAGATTATCTGTCTTGGGAAGTTGAGCAACTAATAAAAGGTGAGGGTGGACTGGGAAAGTAGATCGCCATTCAATGCAAAAACAACTAGAACAGTTGGAACAAGATTTTAGCATTGAGTGGCAAGAATATAAAATTGGAAATTTGTTTGATATTATTAAACGAGGAAAACGTTTAAAATCAACTGATAGAATTTTAGGTGCAATACCATTTATTACGGCAGGAGTTGGAGAACAAGGGCAGAGTAAAACTTGAAGTGCGACATAAACCACCTAATTAATTTAAAGGGTTTATGGAGTATATAAAATTGTCATACCATCATCTTAACTTTGAAGATCGTACTGCATTAATGCTTGAGTCAAGA
>NZ_JACBEZ010000056.1:0-10887 GCF_013391465.1 Acinetobacter sp. SwsAc2
GAATACCTGTCTTAGCTACGCTAGACACCCTTGGCCGCAAGGATTACAAATTAAGAAAAATTCCGCAAGTTTTTGTCTATTGAAAGAATAAATAATCTCCCAACTGCTATCTATTTAACATAATGGCGGTTATACGAAATAAAAAAACCTAGGCATTAGCCTAGGTCTTAAATTTTAAAAAACACATAAAAATTAAGGCTATAGTCTCAATTTTCAACTTCACATAACGTGTATTCTATTAATTTTAAGAACTCTTAATTATGCCTCTAAAATATCGATTAGCTGTTCCTTAGTTAAAGTATAAGGCTTACCAAGCTCTTGCCATTTAGCAATCATTCGTTCATATACATGAACTTTAGCTGAATGAGAGTTTCTGTTGCCTGCTTGGATCACATCAACATAGCGATTATCTTTTTCCAGAGCATCAACAAAACTCATAAACTCAGGCTCATTATTCCCATCAAAACCAGGGAACTTTACTTGAGTATCTGAAATACCACTTTTATCAGATAATCGACTGTAAGTATCACCAATTAGTTCATAGACCTGTAGGATATCTAAAACAAGGTCAGCATCTTCCGATGGTAAGTTTTCAGAGAAGTAATCAAAACTTTGAGAGTATAGCCACTCATGACCATCTCGTAGCTGTTCAGCTAACTTAAAGTGATAATCCGAATTATCCGTATTTAAATGACCTAAAATTTCATGCTGATTAGCTAGAAATAAACGCTCTTTATCTGTTAATTCAATTTTCATTTGTTCATCTTATAAAGTATTGGAACTCTATATATCTATTTATTATTTTATTTTTCAAGGTATTATCCCTATTAATTTCACTTAATTTATATTCCTTGTTTTAGCTTTCGAACAAATGGACATCCATCTCTACCATATCCTCCAAAATCAGGACGTTCAGGGAAAAACCATTGTTGACCATTCCAATCAACGTCATGAGTAGTAGGTTTTTGTGGATTGAATACAACTTTACATACTCCAAAAGGAGAGTTACTAGGATAAATATTCATAACAACGCAGTTACGATTACCTACCCTTATCCAATCATATGGTTTAATTTCTGGATGTTTCATGGCACTTTACCCCTTATTAGATACTTAATTTTAAAAATAATCTTTTAAATATTAAATATATATGAAAAAATGCTTTACTATTTAGTATATGCTATCTAGTATATTAATTAGATACCGCTTCGCCTCTGTCAACATTCTTGACATATATATATCGAGTTATCGATATATTGCCTACTAAGCGGTTTTTTTTCGTCTGGAGAAAAGTTCCTTGTTGATCCCATACAACAAAAGCTATCTAACATTAGATCAACAAATTGAAAAACTTAAAGTCAATGGACTGATCATTCATAATGAAAATTACGCTAAAAAATGTTTAATCAGTTACAACTATTATCGACTTAGTGCTTATTGGCATTTATTCAGACAACGAGATCCAAATGATAGTACTAAAAAGTTAGGTAAATTCGAATCAGGTCATACTTTTGAAGAAGTTATACAAATTTATGAGTTCGACTATCAATTACGTAAACTAATTTTTGAAGCAATTACTGATATAGAAACATTTCTAAGAACTCAGGTCGCCTACCATATACCGGGTATCAACAATGATGCATTCGCTATGTATGATCAATCACTGTTCTACATGCGATCACGTAGAAATTTGAAAGGTATCGACTATCAGGGGTTGATGAAAGGTATCAACACTGAAATATCCCGTGCTAAAGGCGAAGACTTTATTAGTCACTTTAAGAATACTTATAATGATACTTATGATGACCACCCAAAACTACCATTTTGGGTGCTAACTGAAATTGTGAGTTTCGGCACTTTAAGAAAAATTTACAAACACCTTAAATCATCACATAAGCATTTAATAAGTGATAGTTTCAATATTGGTACGACATCATCAAGTTCACCATCTCCATACATTCATATAGATAAGGAAAACTTAAACAGTCATTTATTCTTAATTAATAAATATCGTAATGTTTGTGCTCATCATGGCAGGCTTTGGAATAGAAAAGTTAAGGATGTACTTACTGCTGATGCTGCTACAGAACTACAAATATCTGACCATACAAATGGTGGGCTGTATGCCCTAATTATTGTCATTGCTAGATTACTAGAGCCTACAGGTCACGCTAAAGATTGGAAAGATTCAATATATTGTCTTTTAGAAAAAAACTTTCCGTTAGGAGATATCACAAAGTTTACAACACTCCCCTTGGACTGGCATAAGCATCCAATTTGGAAATAACCAAACCCCGATAAATATCAGTTTTTTTATTAATATGCTTTACATTTTTTGAGATTATTTAACATAAAATCTCTTATACGAGACTCCAGGTCTGGTGGCTTACTCTCAAGCGAGAAAGATTTTTTCTAAATCTAAAACTACTCGATCAATGATCAATTAAAGCCTGATAGTTATTTTTGTCGGCCAAAATAAACTCCGAAGGACAAGATGAGACATTGAGCGTATGCGAATTGTGTAGGTATTGGGGTAGTACAGCTTGCATGTACTAGTACAATACACATCTTGCCTCATCGTACAAATTCCAGTTTGCGTATATTTGCCTTAATTTGATACATACCACACACTAGGATTTGCCTTTATTTGATCTTATTTGCTGATTTTTGCTTTTAGTTGCGCTTTTTTGATAAAACCATTTGCTTTAATTTGATGAAATTTGCTCTTTTTTGATAAAAAAACACCAAAATAAATGCAATTTAAGCTCTTATAAGCTTATTTAGGGTTCAATCGTCTCCATTCAGCCATTAAAGCTGCTTCTTCCTGCTCCAAAGTCGTTTCACCATTCAAAATACGTTGGTGTCTTGCATCTTCATAAGGTTTGCAAGCATCAATGACTTCTTGAGAAAATTCGTGATCTACGATTCCCTTTGAGCTTCTAAAAATCTCTTTTAACCGCTCTTTTTCTGCTTCATTCATAAATACAGATCCTCTTTGTTTGGTGCTTACTTAAATAACTCGCTATGCGTTCCAGTACGCACAAAAACCACCATCTCGAACTTAGAGATTGGTTCAATACGATAGATCAGCAGAAAATCACCACCGACATGCAGTTCACGGCAGTTTTTCCATTGATTACCACTGAGTGCATGATCAACCCATTCAGCACCTAAAGGCTCATCATTAGCAATAATCAGCATCATGACCTGTTTAAGCTTTCTCATGTCATAACGACCACTACGAGAAAGCCTTTGCCAGTCTGCTAAAAACTCTTTGGTATAATCCGATGATCGAGGTAAAACGGCCCGTTTATCTTTAGCTGTTTTTTTCGAGGTCATTAAACAAGTCTTCTACAGTTTCAAAACGGGCTTTCTTGGCTTGAATGAGCGCATCAGCTTCATTCATAGCAGCTACAGTTGTGGTATTGGGTACACGTACATCAAATGGAATCGCCTGTTCCGCTACTACACGAGTCAGAAAGATTCGTACAGCATCAGACACAGACATACCCATTGATTTCAAAGCTTGTTGCGCCTGTAGCTTTGTTTCATCATCAATTCGAACGTGTAGCATTGAGGTTTGAGAAGTCATATCTTCACCTGAATGTTATGTAACTCAATTGAGATACATAGTAGCATATTCAGGCCTGAATATTTCAAATAAAAGGATATTTCGATTTATTGATCAAACAGAAAAATTAGGCCAATAAAAAAATATCGCATTTAAACGCTCTATTTTCACCATAGAGAGGCGATCTCAAACTTAAACATAATAATCTACCTAAAAACAAAAAAGTCTCTCTAAGCTCAAATAGAAGCAAATGACACAACACTAATAAACCACTAGAAAACATTAACCAAGCGAGTGTCTACGAGCGACATCACCAAAATTCGCACCTCGACTTTCTGAAAAACAGCTTTTTAGGCTGTGAAGCCTAAATAAGCGTTAATCACATGTAGAAATTTGAGTCTAGATCGAGCGTAGCGAGTAAAAAAGCTTTATGAGCGAAGCGAATTCATCGTGCTTTTGCTTTTTATTGAAGTCACAACGAGATGAGCCAAAAAATTGCCCCGACGAATCGAGCGAAAGCGAGATTCAATAGAGTTTGAGCGTAGCGAAAACCAAGGGCAATTTTTCATTCCCCAGGCTTTTAATTATTTTTAAAGTTTTTAAATGTTTTTAACTCTAATGAATTCTTTTATTTATAAGGCTTTCAAACTTTATATAGCAACGTTTCCTCGGTTATATAGCAACGTTTCCTCGGTTATATAGCAACGTTTCCTCGGTATTTGACAACAAATATTTATTATGTTGTTATAGCAACATAATAAAATTGTTGCTAAATAGAATGACATGACAGACTTAGTCGTAAAATCTAATAAACTTGTACAAGCTTTACAGACACTTACTTTAAGCGAAACCCGCTTACTTCAGCTCGCAATTGTAGACGCTCGTGAGACTGGACAAGGATTATCAACAGATGAACCTTTAGAATTAAATGCTCTTAGATATGCTAAAGCATTTAACGTTTCTCCAGATGCAGCTTATTTAGCATTAATTGAAGCAGAAGATTCTCTTTTTAAAAGACAATTTACTATTACCAATGAAGATGGAACTTTAACAAAAAGTCGCTGGATTCAAGATGCTAATTATCGGAAAGGTGAAGGAAGAATTTTAGTTACCTTAACTCGTGTGGTAATTGAACATGTCACTAAAATAGATGGGTTTGAACAGTACTTTACTAGTTATCATTTGAAAAAAACTGCTGACTTCAAAAGCGTCTATGCAGTACGTCTTTATGAACTCTTAATGCAATGGAAGTCTGTAGGGAAAACGCCTGTTTATGAATTAAATAAATTTCGTAGCCAACTTGGTATAGGTGTTAACGAATACATTCGAATGGAAGCATTTAAGAGACGTGTTTTAGATATTGCAGTAGATCAAATCAACGAACTTTCAGATATAACTGTTAAATACGAACAGCATAAAAAGGGTCGTTCAATCTCAGGATTTTCTTTTAGCTTTAAGCCAAAGAAAGCAACTATTCGATTTATAGAAACTAATAGAGATCCTAATACAACTGATCTATTCTCTAGAATGACAGATAAGCAACGCCACTTATTCGCTACTAAACTTTCCGAACTACCAGAAATGGGGAAGTATTCTCAGGGGACAGAAAGCTACCCACAATTCGCTATACGTATTGCTGAAATGCTTCAAGATAGTGAAAAATTCCAAGAATTACTCCCTTATCTTCAAAAAGTTGGTTTCCAATCTGCCTAAAATTTAAACTTGATCATTTGCCTATTAGACAGTCTAATAGGCAATAACATTTTACAAGTTTAGGCATAGGTTTGCAGGATGAAAACCCTTACAGTTCTTGAACTTTCCAAGCTCTACAACATCAATAGACAAACGATTTACAACAACATAAAGAAAGGAATTTTAAGTAAAAATTCTGAGAATAAGATTGATCTAGCGGAAGCAATCCGTGTTTTTGGGGAACCCGTCAAAAAACAGGATGTAAAAGAATCTGTAAAAGTAGACAGTCAAAATTCGGCAGAAGTTTTACTGCTTAGACAGCAGATAGACATGTTGAAAAATCAGCTTGATGATGCCAAAGATCGGGAATCTTTCTATCAAAACCAAATTGAAACGATGCAACGCCTATTAGAAGCCCCAAAACCTAATATGACTACGTTTACCGATCAAGAATTAGTGCAACCCAGCATAGTCAAACCAGATCCCGAACCTGACACAGCAGAAGCTAAACATGACGGATTGACTACTCTGGAGCAGAGGAAAAATAAGCGGATTCCAGTGCCGGAGCACATTGAACAGGAGCCGGAGAAAAGGGGCTTTTGGAGCCGTTTTTTTAGACCCTATGATTAACCACGATTGTTTAACTAATATGAACAAAGTCGTGAAACATTGGTCAAAGAATAGGCGTGGAACGTGAAAAATCATAAAAAAAACCCAAACAGTGATGTTTGGGCTATAAACTTTGAAATAAGTATTTGAATTTCAAAATAAATTATAACGCATTTCGTATAAGGTGTATTATGTTAATTTTAGAAATTCTAAATTTTTGAATATAATTTGAGATTACTTTAAATCATTTAAAATCTTGCTTTTAAGGATAATTTATCAAATATATTCCTTATCCCTTATTCAGGTTAAAATATTTTATAAAGTTTTGTAGGAACATGATTAAATGCCGAATGATAATGAAATAACTCGTTCATTAAAACGTTCAGTAACAGCACATGATGTAGCAAAAGTTGCAGGCGTTTCACAATCGGCTGTATCTCGTCACTTTACACCGGGTGCAAGTATTTCTGAAAAAACACGTAAAAAGATTATTGAAGCAGCTGAACAATTAGGCTATCGACCAAACTTGATAGCTCGCTCACTGATAACAAAAAAATCAACTCTTATAGGAATAGTACTTCCTCTCAATACAAATCCTTATTATCAATCTATATTAGAAGAGCTGTCACAGGAACTCTCAAGCAATGGCTATCGTATTTTACTTTTTACTAATGAAACAGGCCAAAATTCTGACCTTTTAATGGAAGAAATATTACATTATCCATTAGCTGGGCTTATTCTTATTGCCGTCAATTTATCATCTCATATCGCAGATGAATGTAAGCAAAACCATCTGCCAGTTGTAATGATGACGAGAAAAACAGAATCTAAAGAAATTTCGAGTGTAACGGGAAATAATATTTTGGGTGTGCAGAAAATTGTTGATTTTTTGCTGGCTGGTAAACATCAAAATTTTGCTTATATCGCAGGAGAAAATAATTCATCAACGAATCGAGATCGTGAAAATACTTATTTTTCATACTTAGCCCACCACGGTATATATGATGTTCAAAAAGCTATAGGGAACTATACGTATGAAAATGCACGACAAGCAACACGTGAACTTCTGAATTTAACCAAACAACCAGATGCTATTTTTTGTGCAAATGACCACATGGCTTTATGTGCTATTGAAGTAGCACGTAATGAATTTTCATTACAACCTGGCAAAGATATTTCAATCATTGGTTTCGATGATAATTACCTTGCAGGTTGGGATTCATTTCAATTAACCACATTTTCGCAACCCTCAAAACAAATGGTTGACCAAGCCATTCAAATATTATTAGAACAAATTGAAAATGAAAATTCACTTCCTAAACATATTGTTGTTGAAGGAGAATTAATTGTTCGTCAATCTTCAAAACTTCCTAAAGTAGTATTTGATTATAAATAAAAACATAAAATACAATTACTTATTATTTTTTAATTCTTTCTTTTTTGTTAAAAATATTTTTTAAATAATTATTGCATACGTATGCAAAAAGTATTATTTTAAATCTAAGTTAAATTTTTATTTTTTAAGAGAGAATCCGACATGGCAGTTTGGTTAAAACAAGGAGCAGCACCTGAAGTTGTAAAAAATGCTCAAATTCAGGTTCGTGAAACAGTTGAAAATATTCTTTCTGATATTGAAGCACGTGGTGATGCAGCGATCAGAGAATTGTCATTCAAATTTGATAAAGTAGAACGTGATAACTTTAGATTGAGTGAACAAGAAATTGAAGCATGTTTATCTCAGTTGACTAAACGTAATTTAACAGATATTCGTTTTGCACAAACGCAAGTTGAAAATTTTGCACGTCATCAACGTAATAGCATTAAAGATATCGAAGTTGAAACTCTGCCAGGTGTCATTCTTGGTCATAAAAATATTCCAGTAAGTGCTGCGGGTTGTTATGTGCCAGGTGGAAAATATCCTCTTTTAGCATCAGCACATATGTCAGTAATTACAGCTCGTGTTGCTGGTGTTCCTCGGATTATCACATGTGCACCACCTTTCCATGGTAAACCAGCTCCCGCTATTGTTGCGGCACAACATTTAGCAGGCGCTAATGAAATTTATTGTTTAGGTGGTGTACAAGCGATTGGAGCCATGGCTATTGGTACTGAGAGCATCGCACCAGTTGATATTTTAGTTGGGCCAGGAAATGCATTTGTTGCAGAGGCTAAACGTCAACTATTTGGTCGTGTAGGTATTGATCTATTTGCTGGGCCGACAGAAACATTAGTTATTGCTGATGAAACTGTAGATGGTGAATTATGTGCGACTGATTTATTAGGCCAAGCAGAGCATGGACCAGACTCTCCTGCAATTTTACTCACGACATCAATGGCTCTTGCAAAAGAAACAATGCAAGAAGTAGAACGCTTACTTAATATTTTACCCACTGCTGCAATTGCTCGTCAGGCTTGGGAGAAATTTGGTGAAGTTATTGTTGCTGATTCAGATGAAGAAATGCTTGAGATTGCCGATAAACTTGCTTTTGAGCATGTACAGGTGATGACGCATAATCCAGATTATTTCTTGAATAATTTACAAAATTTTGGCGCACTATTTATCGGCCCTCGTACCAATGTTGCCTACGGTGATAAAGTTATTGGTACTAATCATACTTTACCGACTAAAAAAGCGGCTCGTTATACGGGTGGTCTATGGGTAGGTAAATTTATTAAAACCTGTACTTACCAGAAAGTACTTACAGATGAGGCATCTTCTCTCATTGGTGAATACTGTTCACGTTTATGTGACCTAGAAGGATTTTCCGGTCATGGTGAACAAGCCAATATCCGTGTACGTCGATATGGTCATAAAGATGTTCCTTATGCAGGTGTTGCTGAATAATGACTTAAAGATTGCTCAATAATGAGTATAAAAAATCACATAACTTTAATAAACAAAAGGCAGGGAAACGCCAAATCTTAAACATGGATGGTTGAAAGTTCCCTGCTCTAATGAGAGGATTCTCATGAGCGTTTTTATTGCATTAGCTGCATTATTCGTTTTAATGATTGCTGCATATCGGGGCTATAGTGTAATTCTAGTCGCCCCTTTAGCTGCATTAGGCGCTGTTTTACTGACTGATCCTAGCGCAGTTGCTCCCGCGTTTACCAACCTCTTTATGGATAAAATGGTTGGATTCATAAAATTGTATTTCCCAGTTTTCTTATTAGGTGCAATTTTCGGTAAGCTTATTGAACTATCCGGTTATTCGCGTTCAATAGTTGGCGCTATTATCAAAATTTTGGGTGAAAAGCGTGCTATTCCCATCATTATTACAATTTGTGGTTTATTAACATATGGTGGAGTATCACTCTTTGTTGTCGTTTTTGCAGTTTATCCTTTTGCTGCTGAAATGTTTAGACAGAGTAATATTCCTAAACGTTTAATGCCTGCAACAATAGCATTAGGAGCATTTACGTTTACTATGGATGCGATGCCTGGATCGCCACAAATTCAAAATATTATTCCAACCACATTTTTTAATACAACGAGTTGGGCAGCACCCACTCTAGGGATCATTGGCTCACTTTTTATTGTTATTACTGGCATTATCTATTTAGAAAGCCGAAGAAAAAAAGCACAACTAGCTGGTGAAGGTTATGGAGATAATCCACGTAATGAACCACAAACGCCAGCAGATATTAAGTTAGTTCACCCACTAATTGCACTGTCACCTTTGCTATTAGTAGGACTTGTAAATTTATTATTAACGCATTATATACCTCATTGGTATCCATCTTTATTTGAACTGCAACTTGCTGGAATGAAAGACGTTGTTCCCGTAGAAATTAAGAAAATTACCGCCATTTGGGCCGTATTAGGTGCTTTATGTAGCGGTATTTTGTGTATCTTAATTTTTAGTTTCAAAACCATCTTTATTGAATTTGCTGACGGAACGAAAAGTGCAATCAGTGGAGCTATACTTGCTGCAATGAATACTGGTTCTGAATATGGTTTTGGTGCAATTATTGCAGCTTTACCAGGTTTCGTGATAGTTGCAGGTTCTTTGCAAGGGATTAGTAATCCTTTATTAAATGAAGCAATTACAATTAACATTTTAGCCGGTATAACAGGATCTTCATCAGGTGGGATGAGTATTGCGCTAGGTGCAATGGCTGACCAATTTGTAGCTGCAGCAAATTCTGCTGGTATACCTTTAGAAGTTTTACACCGTGTCGCCTCTATGGCTGCTGGTGGTATGGATACTCTTCCACATAATGGCGCTATTATTACATTACTAACCGTCACGGGTTTAACACACCGTGAAGCCTATAAAGATATTTTCAGTATTACAATCATTAAAATTGCAGCATCATTCTTAATTATTGGTGTTTTCTATATGACTGGCTGGGTTTAGTAAAAAAGCTGTGAGAAATAAACTTGGTAATTATATTAATGGTAAATACATTGTGAAAATTTGATAGATTAAGACTATCTATTTAACATAATGGGCGTTATACGAAACGCATATTTTAAATATATAAAAATCATACACTTGTGTTATAGTGGTGATGCTCGACGATGTCGAAAAGCTGACTTGGAAACAAGTCGGCTTTTTTATGAGCAGTTTTGATATATTCCGCCAATAAAAATTGGCTAAATTTTGCAAAATTTACAATTTTGTATTAACATTTTTATATTAACAAAAAGCGATGCAACTATGGAAATTGAGTTTTCATGGGATGAGCATAAAGCAGAAACAAACCTCAAAAAACATGGTGTAGCTTTTGAAGATGCGACATTGGTTTTTTACGATGCTCATGCCTTATATAAACAGGATCGCTTTGAAAATGGTGAATATCGTTGGCAAGCGATAGGTATGGTACATGGGCAAGCTGTTTTATTGGTGGCCCACACAGTACAAGACCATAATGGGATGGATCATAGAGATGGATCCGTAAATTTGAACAACTCCTATAAGTGATATTCTGCTCCTCAAATGATGTTATAAACATCAATATATGGAGTATTTTATGGCACGTAGACCAAGAAGAAATCATTCAAATGATTTT
>NZ_JACBEZ010000057.1:0-10567 GCF_013391465.1 Acinetobacter sp. SwsAc2
AATGGCGTAAACTTCATATTGGTATAGATGCTGAAACCCTTCAAATACGCGCTATTCAACTCACTACAAATAATGTGAGTGATTCACAAGTGCTTGGTGATTTACTCAATCAGATTCCACAAGATGAGCAGATTGACTCTGTCTATACTGATGGGGCTTATGACACCAAGCAATGCCGTCAAGTAATTGCAGACCGACAAGCACATGCGGTGATTCCGCCAAGAAAAAATGCGAAACCTTGGAAAGATACAAAGACCAGCTCGCTAGAGCGAAATGAATTACTTCGAACAGTTAAACGTTTAGGAAGAACAATATGGAAAAATTGGTCAGGCTATCATCGGCGAAGTTTGGTTGAAACTAAGATGCATTGCATCAAGTTATTAGGCGATAAACTCCGTGCGAGAAACTTTCAAAGCCAAGTCAATGAGATTCATGCACGTGTGGCCGTATTAAATAAATTTACAGATTTAGGCCGACCTCACACCCAAGTTGCCACTTAAATTTAGATAACTTGGAAGAAGTTTAACTTTTGAATGTTTGTGCAACAAAGCCGTCTGAAGATATTAAGCTTTAAATTTTTTATGTTATTTATTTATTTTATAGTTGTTGGTTGGTGTGGTTTTTTATTTAAAAGATAAAATTAAATTGTTGTTAATTAATTTTCCTTTGTTGCTATTATCTCGAGGATTAAATATTAGAATGATCAACTATTTTTTTAATAAGATAAGATGCTTGAAGGTTTTCTCTTTGTTTATATATTTTGATTAAGTATAGTGCTTATTTAAAATCTATCAAGTAAAAAAATATCGAGGGATTGATTATACTAATTCAAACTATGTGTACCAATAATTGGTACAAAAAACCAAAGTTATTGGTATCCTTATGGTTGGTGCTGTTGTTTATCTTCCTAATATGCTAAATATCTAAAATGCAGGAATTCTAAGGTATGTTATCTAGCCTGACAATACAATCTCGCTTTTATTGGTGTGACATCTAGCTTAAAAAACCTGCATATGCAGGTTTTTTAAATGATAGAAAAGTCTTAAATTTGACTCTGAATATAATTTTCTACACCTACAGTCTCAACCAAATCGAGCTGTGTAGTTGTCCAATCTAACCACTCTTCTTCTTTTTCTAAAATCTCTTGAACAAGATCTCGAGTGACGTAGTCCAGTTGCTCTTCGGCAAGCTTGACAGCAGCTTGAATGGATTCAATGTTCTCTTTAACTTTACGGACATCACAGTTTAGAACTTCAACAGTATGTTGACCGATGTAGAGTTTACCTAAGTGTTGTAAGTTTGGTAGACCTTCTAAAAAAAGAATACGTTCAATGATTTTGTCAGCATGCTTCATTTGGCGAATCGATTCTTTATATTCGGCAGAACCGAGTTGCTCAATCCCCCAGTCATTAAACATACGAGAGTGGAGGAAATTTTGGTTAATGGCAGTTAAATGATGATAAAGCACCTGATTTAACTGATTAATTACATCACGATTGCCTTTCATGTGAAAGCTCCATTCAAACTGCGGCTTAAAAAATAATATCAATAACTTATGAGAAATATCTTAAACAACAAAGTGGATTTTGGCGAGTAATTTATAGAACAGCAAATGAAAATCGCAATCAAAAGCATACGAGGTGAAAATTAGATTTTTAGACATTTAAGAAAAGAAAACCCGCTTAGAGTCATAAGCGGGGGAGGAGCTACTCATAAAGAGTAAATTTATAATTATGGTTATTCTAAAAAACGAATCAAATACCTAGGCAGCAATGGCTAAGCGTGACGCAATCGCAGAGACTTCTGCGCTGATGATTGAGCGTGCTTCAGGGGCACAGCGACCACAGCATGTCCCGAGATCCAGCATCTCTCGAACTTCGCGATAACTGCCCGCACCATTTTCAACAGCGTCTTTAATATCTTGATCTGTAATACCACGGCATAAGCACACGTACATTTCAGCAAGCCACATAGAAGAAATAAGATAAGTGATATTATTGATAATTGTTATCGTTTGTCAATAAAAATCATTTGAAATCTAATTTCTATTTATTGGGATTTTGGATGAAAAAAAGCCACTCAATCGGTGGCTTTTTTTTAAAAAATATAACTCATTGATTAATAATCACAATACCATCCATCTCAACCAATGCATTTTTGGGTAGACTAGCCACACCGAGCGCAGCGCGTGCAGGATAAGGTTGTGCAAAATATTCGCCCATAATTTGGTTGACCAACTGGAAGTTTGAAAGATCGGTTAAGAAAATATTCAACTTCGCGATATCTGCCAGCGTTCCACCAGCAGCTTCGCAGACAGCTTTTAAATTATCAAATACACGGCGAATTTGTGCTTCAATGCCTTCAACCAATTCCATACTGTATGGGTCTAAACCGATCTGACCAGAAAGGTAAAGTGTATTGCCAACTAAGATTGCTTGCGAATAAGTGCCGATCGCAGCAGGGGCATTTTCAGTATGAATTACTTGGCGGGACATCGTGTTCTCCTATTATATTCACCACCAATCATAGCCTAGATTGGCATTAAAATGTGCGGATTTAAACAATTAACTCGCAATCGATGTTTCCGCAATACTCACTGGTTGAGCCAGTCGACTGATACGCGGGAAGCCAAAATGCATACGTAGATCACGAATGATTTTTGCAATTTGCTTACGGTTGTGTACCACAACATTGACATAAGTCTTGTCATCTTGATTACGTACCATTTCGACCCCAATTTTTTCTTTACGGCATTGATAAATTAGGTCGGAAATTTGTTCGTCATCCATGGCCATATTAATCAATAAATATGCAGTGAAACTAATTTCTTCTTCATTCTCATTAGTCCATTGCAACGGCATGATGTTTTCAGGGTGTAGATGTTGTTCATGCAGGAGATTATGACAACGCGCACGATGCACAATAAGACCGCGGCGTGATAAATGTCCTTGAATTGGATCACCCAACACAGGGTTACAGCAATGTGCGTATTTGACATCGACACCTTCAGTACCTTGAATGAGTCGGTCAGATTCCTGTGCACTTTGGTCATGCGCAAACAAATGATTCGCAACCAATTGCGGCAGTAAATCGCCCACGGCAATTTGTTCAAACAGTTGGTCTTTACTTTCAATATGTCGCCATTGTAAAAGTTCTAACCAATCTGATTCGGTTAAATCTTTAATGGATACATTGAATAGCTTTAAAGCGCGATTTAAAGCTTGTTGTCCAACAAGGCGTTGTTCTTCGATGTCTTGCTCACGCAGTATATTTTGTAAGGCACGACGGGCTTTTTGCGTGTTGACAAAGCTGAGCCAATCTGGGTTTGGGGTGGCCAAGACATCAGTAATAATTTCAATCACCTGACCACTGTGCAATGGCGTAGAAAGTGGTTTAGTTTCCCCATTGATTTTCGCACCTACCGCATGGTTACCTAAAAATAAGCTAGCAGAGTAGGCAAAATCGACTACCGTTGCACCTTGTGGTAACTCGTGTAGATGACCTTGTGGGGTATACACCCAAATTTTCTCTTGGTGTAAATAATCGAGCAGTTCGCTAAAAGTGGTTTTAGCACAGGCTCCATCGATCAAGACATTCAAGTTCTGCATCGAGGCTTGAATTGCAGAGCGGCAAGCTTGTGGAGCACTGTCTCCTAGGACCACACCAAAACGTGCAGCTTTACGCATCAGTTCGGTTTGAATGGTCACTGATAAGGTTGTGTTTTCACCTTTTAAGCGCAGTAGCAGTGATTGGTTACCACCTGGGAGGGGTTTACGGATATGGTCTGCAAAATGCAGAACTTGAAAACTCTCTCGCAACACGTCGGCTAAGCGGTCACAGTCAGCAATGCTATTTAAAATAATTTCAAAGGCGTGACTATGCGTGAGTTCATGTAGATCAATGTCATTTTTTACAAAGTGACGTAACAGTTCGATATTATTATTTTTCTTTTTAATTCGCCCCGATATTTGATGGGTTTTTAATAGCTCAGTAAGATTATTTTCCCATTTGCTTTGATATTCACAGCGTTTGGGTTTGGTTTGCAGGAGGGCTTCTTGGACATTGTTATACATGTCGAGATCAAGGTTTTGATAACACAGATGTTCGAGGTTATCGCCCATCTCATTCATGCCAACAATACGTGCCATTGGGACAAAAATATCAAAGGTTTCTTGGGCAATACGCGCACGCTTATCGGGGCGTAGTGCATCCAAGGTGGTCATGTTGTGATAGCGGTCAGCCAGTTTAATAATAATGACACGTGGGTCTTGTAGTGTGGCTTGCAGAATTTTTCGGAAAGAAGCGGCTTTATTATATTCTTTATCACTGGATTGGCTGAGTTTGGTGACGCCATCGACCAGTTCGGAGACGGTTTTTCCAAATTTTTCTGCAATATCTTCTTTGCTAAAGTCTGTATCTTCAATCACATCATGTAAAAGTGCCGCCATCAGGGTTTCGGCATCTAGACGCATATGCGCTAAAATACAACTGACCGCAATCGGGTGCAAAATATAGGGTTCGCCACTTTTACGGGTAATACCATCATGGGCAATATTTGCATAATCACAGGCCGCAAGCACTCGCTCGACGTCGCTTTCAGTTAAGTAAGCATCGATAATAGTTTTGAGCTGTTGTTTAGCTTGGCTGACCATTGGGCCTGGCATAAAACACCTTTAAGACGTAGCAATTACAAGAAAATTTTACTGACCCTCTAATGAAAAACATATTGCATGAGTTGTCAATTTATTCATTGAGAGAAAAGCAAAAAAGATACACCTAAACCACGATGAATCCTATCTTCTAGTTATAACGTGTATTGCACAAATATAAAAGTTATCCAATAAAAAAGCCTAGTTAAAAACTAGGCTTTTAATCGATAAATTTTTCTTATTGGAAAGAAAAACCATCTAAATTCAAATTGTTTGCAGAAAGTGCAAGATCAAGACTCGAAGTTTGGTAGTCTTGCTCACGTTGTTTCAAAATATCTTTAGAAACATGACCGATTGCGATTTCACGTAATGCAACAACAGTCGGTTTGTCATTGTCCCACTCAACAGTAGGTTCAATGCCTTGACGTGCCAATTGACGCGCGCGTTTGCTTGCCACTAGTACAAGCTCAAAGCGGTTGTCTACATGGTCTAAACAATCTTCAACGGTTACGCGTGCCATAAGAGTTCTCGTTACAAAGGCTAAAATTAAACAGACTGTGCAGTATAAGGTGCTTTGTCTGTAGACTCAAGTTTTAATCACTTTTCAACAGGGGTGATCAGCTCAGAAATCATTTTCTGATGACGACTCGCTTGCTGTGTAATGACTAAACGATTGGCAATAATTACAGACTCAAGATCGTGCAATGCCTTATTAAAGTCATCATTAATAATGACATAGTCGAAGTTGACATATTGTTGCATGTCTTCGACCGCACAGCCTAAACGACGCTCAATCACTTCAACCGAGTCTGTGCCACGGTTAGACAGACGTTGACGCAGATCAAACTGGCTTGGTGGTAAAATGAAAATTTGTTTAGAGTCAGGAAAAAGCTTACGAACTTGTTGTGCGCCTTGCCAGTCAATTTCTAGTAGGACATCATGACCTTTCGCCAGTTGTTCTTTTACTGTAGTTTGAGCTGTACCGTAGTAATTACCAAAGACTTCGGCGTATTCAATAAAACCACCTTGTTCAACCAAGGCTAAAAATGAGTCTTTTTCGGTAAAATGGTAATGTACACCATCAAGTTCGCCGGGACGTTGCCCACGTGTAGTATGAGAAACAGAAACGTGAAGATTCGTTACACGGTCAAGGAGGGCTTTTACGAGGGATGTTTTGCCTGTTCCTGAAGCTGCAGAAACGACAAACAAGAGACCCGACATGATATTTTTCCTGATATGATAAAATATCTTCTCTATTTTAGAGCAGACAAGGTTTAAACGAAATAGCAAGGCGTCACTTTGTTTGCATTTATTTTATTAGTTTCCGCTGATTGAAAAGTGGTATCGAGGAACATATGGAAATTGTATTGGCCAATCCACGTGGTTTTTGTGCAGGTGTTGACCGTGCGATCGCCATCGTAAATCGTGCGCTTGAGTGCTTTAATCCACCCATTTATGTACGACATGAAGTGGTGCACAATAAATTTGTCGTGGACGATTTACGTCAACGAGGTGCAATTTTTGTCGATGAATTGGATGAAGTACCCGATGACAATATTGTAATTTTTAGTGCGCATGGGGTCTCTAAAGCGGTACAAATCGAAGCTGAACGTCGTGGTTTAAAGGTTTTTGATGCAACCTGTCCATTGGTGACCAAGGTTCATATTGAAGTTACTAAATATGCCCGTGAGGGGGTTGAGGCGATCTTAATTGGTCATGAAGGCCACCCAGAAGTTGAAGGTACCATGGGGCAATATGACCTGAAAAATGGTGGTGCGATTTATTTGGTTGAAGATGAACAAGACGTGGCAGAGCTTGAGGTGCATCATCCTGAGCGCGTGGCTTTTGTTACTCAAACAACTTTATCGATCGACGATACTGCAAAAGTGATTGATGCGTTACGGGCGAAATTTCCTGAGATTCAAGGGCCGCGTAAAGATGACATTTGTTATGCGACTCAAAATCGTCAAGATGCGGTTCGTGATTTAGCAACACAATGTGATGTGGTCTTGGTAGTCGGCTCGCCAAATTCATCGAATTCAAATCGCTTGCGAGAATTGGCTGAGCGAATGGGCAAAGCCGCATATTTGGTCGATAATGCAGATGAACTTCAACAAGCATGGTTTGAAAATATCGCCAAGGTTGGTGTCACAGCGGGTGCATCTGCACCTGAAATTTTAATTAAGCAAGTGATTCAACGATTACAAGACTGGGGTGCAACACCACCACAAGAACTTGCCGGAACGGAAGAAAATATTACCTTTAGTTTGCCGAAAGAGCTGCGTATTCCTGTGACTCAGGCTTAAGGCATGAATAGATTTGTCTGGAAATAAACAAAATTAGTCGAATAAAAAATTCCCCATGTTTCTAAAAACAGGGGCGTTTTTTATGTTGTTATGGATAACTGATAGAGGCTGGTGTGACTGATTTGACAGAGGTTGGAATTGTATTGCCTCCACCTTTGGCTTTTCCTAACGTCACATTCACATTCCCTCCCATTTGGGTGGGGTCTTGAGTCATATCGGTTGTTTGGTCGCCAGTTACTAGAATATTACCAAAAACATTAATATTGGCATTACCGACGAATTTTCCTGATGCTGACCCTGTACCTCCAGCACCTCTAGACCCTATCATATTACCATATAGGAACATTGGTGCCCCTGGAGATGAGTTAAATTCGAATCCTGTATCGGTTAATAAGAGTATATTTGCTAAGTTGGCAGGATATGTATCCATGCCTTTAATAAATTGACTTTTATTGGCGTTAAAATAGGCCATTGTGCTATAGCCCACGGGCTTGCCAGCAGTATTAAGGTTATCGCGCAGAATTGCATCATACAGTTTGCAGTATTGTGTTGGATAATTGTTTGCTGGGCAGACTTTATTTAAACGAGCTAGAATATTTGCATCATTCGCTTCTAACAGATAGTGATATGGAGCATATGCATGGAATTCTGCACCGTGCTGATTACCGTTAGGCTGGACAGATTTAATTGTTCCTGTTGCAATAATAGTATTAATTATATCATCATTCCGAGTGTATGCATTGCTCACTATTTGATCATTCTTTTTTTTCATCGTTAAGTTGACATCGCCATCAAACCAAGTAATCCCCGCTAGTTGTGCAGCTGAACTATCAAACGTCCACACACCGCCGCTCAATGACACACCGCTTGGGCATGTGATTGATGTTTTTGTTGTAATATTGCTTGTACCTGATAAGTTATTTTTAGAGCAGATAGCAGCTCCAGCCGGATTTTTTTCAAAAATATAATTGGCATCTGATTTCAAACTCATTGCATCAGGAACATTTATTCCGCCTGAATATGTAGTAACCGTAATATTTCTGACAGTTCCACCTCCTGTAATTGTACCAGCATTAGCACCACCAACGGCAATTGATACATTGTCTCCTACTATTCCACTAAATTCTGCACTTCCGAAAACCTTTAATCCACTCGCAAAGATCGACCCTGTTGCAGTGCTCGTTGTTACTGTATCGGTGACTTTAAACAAGGCGCGTAAAATGGCTTTGGCACCGCCACTTTCGCCTATAATATCAAAGCAATAATTCCCCGTTCCAGAGGGGCAGCTTGGGGATTTGTTGTAGTTAATGACTGTACCTGTCGTAGACGTAACCGTGCCTGTGGTGGTTGCGGCTATTTTCGCCATATCCATATTTGAACTTTTTAAAAACTCAGATAAGGCTTGATAACCGACCATAGTCTGCATTTGAGCTTGAGTTTGTGCATGCGTGGTTACCGCACTCGATTGCATGGTCTTTACGGAAGCCACGTAGCCAATCGTTGCAACGGTTAGAGTCATTCCCACTAGCAAAATAAATAGCAAAGATGTGATGCCAGACTGTCGTCGTTTCATATTGATTTTTTTATGAATACTCTTAGTTTTCATTTTAGTTCTCCTTGCTGTTATGGGTTCAGTAGACAGGTGGTGTTGCGAATTTGTCTAGCGACACTATCACTACTTGCCGCATAACTATATGCAGTCACTTCAATGGTAAATTTACCCACAAGACCGCTGACGGCTGGGTTTGAGTTGATAATGCCGAATGGTGTGCAATTCGTTGCATCACTGACTTTAAACTCGAACTCACCTATACGGTTGTTGCTATTTTTAATTGTGGTGTTTGCGCTTTTAATCGGCATCAATAAAGTTTTGGTTGCCCCTGTGCTTGGGACTATTGCCTCTGAACAGCTATAACTCGAATATAGATTTAAACCATCAGTTTCATTGGCAAGGGCTTGGCAAATCGCACCTGATTTCCAAACAAATATAGGGCCAGCAGTGCCTTTTGTAATGAGCGTTCCATTTGCAGCTCGAACAGCAAAATTGGTACCATAGACTAAAGGGGTAGCGGCGTCGTAACCGATGCTTTGCATTATTTTGTCAATGGAAATCAGTCCTAACATCAGCGAGCTGTCTGTACCTGCGCCTAAGCTTGATTCTGCTGTCATTTTCCCTATTGTGATGAATACACGTGACATGGCTAAGATAATAATGATCGCTAGTGTCATAGCGATAAGCAGCTCAATGAGCGTTACGCCTTTTTGGGAGAGGTTTAATTTGTTCATGTTTTTCTCCCTTTCTTAAGGTTTAATTTCTACTTTTATAGGAACAAAAGTGTCGCTGTCTTGAATTTTTAAAGCTGGGAATTTAACTTTTATTGCTCCAGTGTTTGATGACGCTACACCACCAGTACTGTTAAATGCTGCGACAGTATAAGAACCTTCTGTGTAGGTACAATCCAAATTGACATTTTGTTCTGCCACAGCAATCGTTTTTGTGCTAACAGTGAGACATTGGGATGACTCAAGTTTATTACGCATTTGGTTAATTGTGTGTAAATGCACATTTTGATCGCGATGAAGTACAGCTGTACGACCAGCAATAAACGCACTACCTAATCCAATAATTGTCATTAAAAGAATAGAAATAAGGACTTCAATCATTGTTACACCACGTTGCTTTGAAAACGGATGCTTATAATTTAGCTTCTGCATTTGTGCCTCCATTCGCTGTAATGGTATAGGTTGTGCACGAGGAGAGATTTTGGCTGTTATTGTTGAAATTTATAGTGTTATTGGTGGTACAACCCATCGGACTTAAACTAATATTTACAGTTGCTGGTATTTTAGTTTTCCAAATAGTTTCAGGAGGAGTTTTTCCATTTTTAACAATAATTTCTTTATATGTGTTGTTGACTTCAATTGCTGATGCAAGTGTAGTCGCACCAATAATACCTTCTGGATTTTGTAAAGCTTCATTGCGTGCTTTGCCTAAAGCTTCAACTAAAGATTTTTCTGCGTTGCTGATTTGGGTATTGGCTATCCATGCCCGTCCTAAAGGCATAACTTTGGCGGCCAATATACCCAATAATGTAATTGTAATGAGTAACTCTATCAGTGTTACACCATTTTGTTGTTTTACCATGACGATATTCCGCCACATGTTGTACCACCGTTAATGGTACGTGTGTTTGCTTGATTGAGTGTTAATGTACAGCCTGTATTTCTAGTGCCTGTTTTTCCTGTTGCTGTGGCTTTGTTGCACAAACCTAGCCTATAAGGTTTATTCAGTCCTATAATTTCAAAATGAATAAACCTACTCCTAAAACTTATCGTACAACCAACTGGTCTTCCTATAATCGCGCTCTCATTAATCGGGGCAACATTTCCATTTGGTTTGATCCAAACACTCAGTGGTATGCACAACCACAAAACAAGCAAGGTCGAAATCAAACTTACTCCGATACGGCTATTCAATGCTGTTTAATGATCAAATCTTTATTTAGACTCTCTTTACGCATGGTCACAGGTTTTGTTCAAAGTCTGATTAAACTTTGTGGATTAAATTGGACCGCACCAGATTACAGTACGCTTTGTCGAAGACAAAAACAT
>NZ_JACBEZ010000058.1:0-9202 GCF_013391465.1 Acinetobacter sp. SwsAc2
AGATTCATGCACGTGTGGCCGTATTAAATAAATTTACAGATTTAGGCCGACCTCACACCCAAGTTGCCACTTAAATTTAGATAACTTGGAAGAAGTTTAGCTTTTGAATGTTTGTGCAACAAAGCCGAAAAAGACTCAATTATTCGTTGAATTTATTTAAGCTGCTTGCAAAAGCAACAGTGAATGATTGATCTGTTGTAAGTGTTGGTTGAGTACTGTGGGTTCTATTCGACTTTCCTGTAACGTCGTAATCCATTGCATTTGGCAGCGTTTGAGACTGTGTAAGTCTGTCGCCGATTGAATTTGAAGAATGAGTTGTTTTGCCATTAAGCCACAATAACGTTGTAATAAGCTCATCATCAAATCGCGTGTTTCTTCAAAGCTATAAGCTTTAAGTGGTGGGGCTGGGCTTTGTGTAGGAGCGGGTGGTGTAGGAGTTTGCGCTGTACTGTCTAAATCTATTGGATTGACGCTATTTTGACTATTTTCTAGTAGTGAGGCAGGTGGTTGAGATTCGGATAGAGGCTCTATTGGGCTAGAGACGTGAGCTGTTTGTGTGGAATGAATTAAACCTAATTCAATTAATTGTCCGAGGATTTCAGGCGTTGCGATGCGTTGTTTGAACTGGTCAGCCAATTGTTCAAAATCTTCTGTACCAATTAAAACCAATAGTCGTCTTTGACGCGCATTGAGTGGGATATGACGTTGTTGTAAAGCATCTAAACCTAATGCTGTTTTTTGATAATGATTCATACCTTAATTTACTCCCCCGAACAAATAAATTAAGGCTGAACATACAGGGCGAAAATTACAACAATATTAAGAATTTATGACAATACATTTTAGAGCGTTTTAATGCTCGTATTTTCTAACGCTTTACGTAAGTACGGATCGAGTTCATCCTGACGCATTAACCACTGAATATAGTCAGCAGGGAGTTCGGCAATCGCTGTGCCGCGATGCTTACCAAAATTAATGACACGTGGAATACGAGCATCTTCAGAGACAGCAAATAATTGCTCCATGCTGTTTATTTTTAATTGATGAACCACATGCATTAAAATATTGGCCGTTAAAATAATATCCATATCGGCACGATGAGCCTTTTTAATCATTTCACGGGCTTTTTCACTGCCTTTTGAAATCATATAAATGAGTGCCGAAATATTGTGGGCTTCAGCATCAGGCCAGACCAAACGTGCAAGGGCGAGTGTACAAATCGCTTTAATATGAGAAGTATCGACACCACATTTTTCGATAGCACGAATATCATAATCAATATTATGACCAATGATGTACTGCGTTTCGGTAGGTAGTTTAAAGGTCGTATAGTGAGGCTTCCCAACGAGGTCTGACTCTAAAATATGATGCACAGCCATCGCTGCGAATGAGATCGGTTCATCGACGGTATAGAGCTGATCAAATACTTGGCTTTTGTCTAGGCTTAATTTGCCATTTGCAATTTCAATCGGTGCATATGCAATCTCAATGGGTTGACCATTTAGATTATGGGTTTCTGTGTCGAGAATAATGGCTTGCATGTGCATATCCGAAAATTAAAAGCTGAATAAATTTATCATTTCCAAGACTATCAAGACAGCCTATGACTGCCAGATTTGTGGTTTATTCGCTGATTTTGTGCGGTGATGTTGTTTAAATCATCTGGTGAAGCTAGGTGATTAGAGATCAGGCTTTATTAAGCAAGGGAAAAGTTGGAAGCTACTTGTCGATTTATTTAGGCAGGTTGAAAGGAAAATGATTGCTTAAAATTAAAATAATTCTTTGGGATTCAGTTCAAACAAAGACTAGAGAAGAGCTCACTGCCTGAATTCAGTTGTGGGATCAGGATTTATTTTAAATTCCAATGACCAGTTTTTATAACAATGGTGAGTGTGCATTTGCAGACAATGTTCACTTTGTATCATTCTCGTAACTGGTCTTGCCATGCGTCATTTTGAGGCGTAAATCATTAATGTATTCAAGTGATTTGAATCGTTACAACAAGAAAAAATGTCATTAAGGAATTTTAAGATGAAAAAACATATATTGGCCGTGTTCGTCAGTAGTTCTATGCTTGTTTTAACAGCCTGTGGAGGAGGGGATGGCGATTCAACTTCTGTTGGTGTAGATGATGGGATTCCTAAAAATAATATTGTTAATCCAGTCGTAACTACGCCAACAGCTTATACGGCTACAGATATGTCAGCTACGGCTGGTGAAAGTGTAGTCATGACTTATAAGATGCTGGGTCAGGACAATAAAGAAACTCGCGCAACGGCATTGCTTTTTACCCCTAAAACAGTAGCTCCCGCGAAAGGTTGGCCGATTGTGGTGTGGGCACATGGTACTACTGGTGTTGCTGATATTTGCGCGCCAAGTAAATCTTCTATGGATCCCGATGTAAAATCGATGATTAATGAGTTACTTAGCGCGGGATATGTTGTTGTTGCTCCCGATTACGAAGGACTGGGAGAGCCAAGTGGTACAGAAGCCCATCCTTATCTTAATTTAAAAAGTGAAGCTTTTTCGATTACAGATGCAGTAGTTGCAACACGTGACTACTTAACCAAGCAAGGTAAATCGGTTTCAAAAAACTGGGTGACGGTTGGGCATTCACAGGGCGGTCATGCTGCTTTAGGTGCTGGTGAATATCAAAGTCGCGCGCAGTTAGATTATAAAGGGACAGTTGCGATTGCACCTGCGTCTAATTTAAAAACGATCTTTCAAGTGGGGGCTGCAAGTGTTGCAAATCTGCCAGCAACTCAACAGGTTGCTACTTATACTTCACTGAATACCTATGCTGCACTCATCACTGCAGGTATGCAAAATCCACCCAATATAACTTTGTACGGGCAAGTGTTTGAGTCTGAAGCAGCCCGTATTGCACGAACAGCTGAATCGGCATGTTCAGGGACTGTTTCTGTAAATTACTATACGGAAATGTGGGCTTTAGCGACTGGCTATAACACATTAAATGGATATTACCCAAAAACAGGATTTCTAGATTTGCCAGTCATAAAAAACTTTTTAGATAACACATCTCAGCCTTTGAAGGTCAAACAAACAGCGCCAATTATTATTTATCAAGGCACCAATGACACGACTGTTCCAAGAGCGATTACGAATATTTTATATGCTGGAGCTTCTCAAGCTGGAAACAATATTCGTTATGTGACTGATGACAGTGAAACGACGAAATGGACCCATACTACATCGTTTAGTGAAAATATCGATGATATTGTTGATGATGTCAAAACTCTCATGCCAATTCAGTAATTTGCTTTGACCCAACTCGTTCATGGAGTTCTGCTTCATGAGCGATTTTTTATTTAAAACTGCGTAAAGTTCGTTCTCGAAATTTATAAACTTCATGCTACAATACGCGCCAATCTTAGCACGGCTTAAAAGCCCTAATTTCATAGGACCTCGCTAATGTTTGCCAATATCTCAATTGCTGAATTTGATCCAGAAATCGCGCAAGCAATCACAAATGAAGATGCTCGCCAAGAAGCGCACATCGAACTGATTGCTTCTGAAAACTATTGCTCTCCAGCAGTAATGGAAGCGCAAGGTTCAAAACTTACAAACAAATATGCTGAAGGCTACCCAGGCAAACGCTACTACGGCGGTTGTGAATATGTAGACGTGATTGAACAATTAGCGATTGACCGTGCTAAAGAGCTTTTCGGTGCAGATTACGCAAACGTTCAACCACATGCAGGTTCACAAGCAAACTCTGCTGTTTACTTAGCTCTTCTTAACCCAGGCGACACTGTTTTGGGTATGAGTTTGGCTCACGGTGGTCACTTGACTCACGGTGCTAAAGTAAGTTTTTCTGGTAAAACATATAACGCAATTCAGTACGGTTTAAACCCTGAAACTGGCGAAATTGATTACGAAGAAGTTGAGCGTTTAGCAGTTGAGCACAAGCCACGTATGATCGTAGCTGGTTTCTCTGCTTATAGCCAAATTGTAGATTGGCAGCGTTTCCGTGACATCGCGGATAAAGTTGGCGCTTACCTATTTGTAGATATGGCTCACGTTGCTGGTCTAGTTGCTGCTGGTGTTTACCCAAGCCCAGTTCAGATTGCTGACGTAACAACAACCACTACACACAAAACACTTCGTGGCCCACGTTCAGGTTTAATCCTTGCGAAAGCAAACGAAGAAATTGAGAAAAAATTACAATCAGCTGTATTCCCTGGTAACCAAGGTGGTCCATTGGTTCATGCGGTAGCGGCTAAAGCAATTTGCTTTAAAGAAGCAATGGCTCCTGAATACAAAGTTTACCAACAACAAGTGGTGAAGAACGCTCAAGCAATGGCTGAAGTTCTCATTGCTCGTGGTTATGACATCGTTTCTGGTGGTACAGAAAACCACTTGTTCTTGTTATCTCTTATTAAGCAAGATGTAACAGGTAAAGAAGCAGATGCATGGTTAGGTGCAGCTCACATTACTGTGAACAAAAATGCTGTGCCAAATGACCCACGCTCACCATTTGTGACTTCTGGTATCCGTATTGGTACACCGGCTGTGACGACTCGTGGTTTCGGCGAAGCTGAAGTACGTGAACTTGCTGGCTGGATCGCTGATATCCTAGACAGCAAAGGTGATGAAGCTGTGATTAACGCTGTTAAAGCGAAAGTTGAAGCTGTTTGTGCGAAATTTCCTGTTTACGCAAACTAAGTTCTGACTTGAGAAAGCCCCCTCAAGGGGGCTTTTTTTTATAGCATTAAAAAATCAAAATCAGTTGAGATGTAATTTAGACTGCATTTCTGATATAACAGAAGTTATAGGCTAATAAATTATTTTTAATAAGAATTTTATTCATACCGTATTCAAATAGGAATGCAGCACATGGCAAACCCAGCAATTATCATTTCTGAGCAGGATCTTCATCGTTTAGAAACGATGTTAGAACATC
Source organism: Acinetobacter sp. SwsAc2 (assembly GCF_013391465.1). Classification (NCBI taxonomy): domain Bacteria; kingdom Pseudomonadati; phylum Pseudomonadota; class Gammaproteobacteria; order Moraxellales; family Moraxellaceae; genus Acinetobacter; species Acinetobacter sp. SwsAc2. Next base: position 4,925 of record NZ_JACBEZ010000058.1, read on the forward strand.
AGCCTAAACTTACACCGACCATGCAGTTGCTTGAAGAAGAATTGGCACGCGCCGATGTTGTTGCTCCACAAGATATGCCTGCCAATGTGGTAACGATGAATGCAAAAGTTTTACTGACCATTGCGCCATCTACAGAAGCATCTGAAATTACCTTGGTTTATCCGCATGATTTTAAAGGCGAGAAGGGACAGGTCAATGTTGTAGCCCCAATTGGCGCAGCAATTCTGGGCTTAGCAGAAGGTCAAGAAATTGAATGGCCGCAGCCAGATGGTCAAATGATGAAAGTCAAAATTGAAAAAGTGGTTTATCAACCTGAGCGTGAAGGCGATTATTTATAATATTGAAACACCCCCATTTTAAAGCCATGTTGATCATGGCTTTTTTATGACTTTGAATATGTACTTTCTATAATGAAAGACAGTAATGCAAAAGAAAACAATAAAATAGAGTGCTGATTGATTGCGATTTTTTATTTCATTTAGATAGAGTTGTTTATATTGCTGATAGGCTTGTTCATAGCCGAAAATCTTTTTCCCATTCACATTTAATGCATACAAAATATCCTGATGGCTTTTTAGATAAGTGATGGGTTGCCCTGTCCAAGCGGTAATATCTAAAGGGACCTGCATTGCATCGAAAAGCCATTGGCAAGTATGAAAATAGCGAATAGGCAAATTCATTTTTTTCATTGGATTTTTCGGGCCTGTGTCAGAGGAGGTCTTAAGTGGTGCGTCTGGCCAACGATCACACCAAACTGTTTGAATTCGACCTTGGTTTTGGCTAAAGATACCGACCAAAAAGTGCGTTTTCCCCAAGCTGTTTAAGTTATAGGGTGCTTGATTTTTTTGATAAAGTTGGACGGCTGTTTCATTATCTAGCAGTGTGCCACTCACTTGTTGTAATTGGCTTGGATCATGCTCTAAAAATGTTTCGTGAATGTGTTTTGCTTTATAGTGTGCACCAACACTGATAAGTAAGGTTAATGCAATGCAGAAACCTAAACTATAACGAATGATGTGCTGAAGGCGAATGATCATAATTTTGAATAGATATAATTTTGTTGGAAACAGAAGCGATGATTAGCCAGATCAAGATAAACGGTTTTCACAGCATTTTTGCAAAAATCTACATGTTATTTGACATAAAAGCTGTACTATAAAAATGATTTTATTCAATTTCTTTATTGGGTTAAAGCACTATGGCACAAATTGACGTTCTTGTTCCTTTAAGGAATATACCAGTCAATTCAGATGAACTTTTAAGTATCCAGCGTAATGATTTGGTTCCGTTGCTGAACGATCAATATCGTCTCAATCATTATGCAGATAGTGTCATTCAAGCACAGTCTGTGCTGTTAAATGGAGTAGACCCGCAGCTCACTTTACAGTTGAGTCAGACCATTGAGCAACTGATACAGTCACTGGCTGACTCAAAAAAATACTTGAAGAAGCGCAAATTTAATGGGCTGCAAAAGTGGCTGGGAATTGATATTGAATATGGTTCAACCCAAGTTGAATACTATAAAAAACTGGATCAGTTGTTGGATCGAGCCAATCATCTCAGCCAAAAATTACAAATTGAAATTCAAAAGTCACAGGCGCGTTATCAGCAGTTAACAGGCTTACGTGAGCAAATGGCCAAATATGTATCTGCGGCTGAAGCATTTTTAATGGAATATCCTAAATTTGTGAAGAATGCACATCCTTTAGATAATTTTGAAGAACGTTTATCCAAGAAAATAAACAGCTTGCAGACTTTGCAAAGCAGTAATGATATTGCTATTACGCAAATGCAGTTGTCACAGCAGCTTTCATTGAGTTTGTTAGACCGATATAAAGAGGCTCAGCAGGTTTTGATCCCAGCATGGCAATATCATGTCAAACAATCGCAGCAATCAAGCTCGACAATTGAACTGGAAAAGCTCGATAATAGCCGTGAAAAATTGATTCGTACCTTAAAAAAATCACTACAGAAACCAACACTTTAAGAAATAGATTAGGTGAATTATGACCAACTCAGAACAAAACAGTCTTGTGGTAGAGCCAACCACCGAAGCGATTGAACATAAGTTTCAACAGTTAAATTTGCAAGAAATTGGCTTGCAACAAGATGACTTCAATGCGGTCTTGGCAGCACGGAAAGAGTTGGCAGAAATCAACCATAACGCCGTGGCGGAGTATGGTAAAAATATTGCGACACAAACCTCTGGATATACAGATGAGTTGCTTAATTTGGTTCAAAATAAAGATTTAGATGAAACAGGGCAAAAGCTGAATCAGGTGGTACAAGTCGCACAACAGCTCAATACCTCAAGTATCTTAAATAAAAAGAAAAATTCAGGTTTCTTCGGTGGCTTGATGAGCAAAATTAAAGGCGCAAAGAATAATATTGATATGCACTTTAATACCACCAAAGAACAGATTGATACTTTAGTGAAAGAAATTGAAAAATCGCAGTCTGGTTTAAAAGCACGCGTCGATACACTCGATCGGATGTTTCATGGTGTGCAAAGTGAATATAAACAGCTCGGTGTGTATATCGCAGCGGGTAAGTTGAAACAAGATGAAATTCAGCAGGAAATCTCAACACTGACTGCACAGGCGCAAGATCAAACCACGACACAGAGAGTTTACGATCTCAATCATTTAGCCAATAATTTGGAAAAACGCGTGAGTGATTTGCAGGTTTTACAACAATCAGCCATGCAAACACTACCGATGATTCGTATTATTCAGTCTAATAATTTGATGTTGGTCGATAAGTTTTATGCGATTAAAAACATTACATTGCCTGCATGGAAAAATCAAATTAGTTTGGCGATTTCTTTAAATGAGCAGAAGAATAGTGTGCAGTTGGCCAATACCATTGACGATGCGACCAATGACTTGTTGAAGCGCAATGCTGATTTGTTACATCAAAACTCAGTAGATACAGCAAAAGCCAATCAACGTTCAGTGATTGATATTGAGACGCTTGAACATGTACAAAACACCCTCATTAAAACAGTAAATGATGTGATTCAAATACAAAAAGAAGGGATGCAGAAACGTGCTGAAGCAACCACACGTTTGCGTAGTTTGCAGGACAATTTGAATCAACTGGTTTTAGACTCAAGTTCTAATCGTACGACACCATCTTAATGCCAAGGTGGGTGGTCGATAGAGGAGAAGTATTTGCCTTCCTTAGATGAGTATGTTGTTCAGCCTCAGCACATTGAACAAGGCGTGGTTGCACTCAAACAACGTCAACGTAAACTGAGTTTATGGTGTATGTTGAGTGCCGCCTTGTTTATTGCCTCCAGCATTAGCTATTTTCTACAACCTGATTTTGTCTATAGCTTTTTTGGACTGAGCGCTGAAATACAGCAACTACATATGCCCATGAGTGTCGATGCAAATTTAGCATCACTTGGACAACAGCCAGATTATTTTCTGAATTTGCTGTCATGGTTTGGTTGGCTTGTAGTCAAGATTATGGTGTCTTTTATTGGAGCATTCATACTGGTGCACTATGCACGGAAAATTCATTTTTTCTATGTACGTTTTCAATCTTTTATACTGAAGTTTGTGGCATGGCTGATTGCCTTTATTCTGCTTTGGTCAGGGCTGACTTATGTGCAATATGATTTAAAAGATGATGAAAGCGAGGCTTTTCAGCAAATCGTACACTACGATAAAAATATTCAGCAAAGTGAAATAGCGCAGTATTTGCAGCAGTCTCAAATTCAAATGCCCGTAAAACATTATTTGCTTGCGCAGACGGCATTGTTACATCAACCTGTCGATAAAAATGCAGCCATTCCGCATGTGCTTGCTCTGGTCCAAGCAGAAAAAAACGATTCACATTTTATTGAATATGGGTTTAAGCCTGAACAGTTATGGACGATGCAGCATCAACTCTATGGCAAAACACTCACACCGATGGCTGCAAGTGTAGAAAAACAAGTTCAGCAAGCAGCGCAGTTCACTAAGGTCATGCAATTCTTCTCGCTTATCTTGATGCTACTGATGGCAGTGCTGAGTCTTGTGTTGTTTGGTCTGACGCGTCAGTTAAAAGCCAGAACTTTAAGAATTGAACAGCGGATGCAGAGTGAATCCTAAGCTTTGACTTCATTTAAAGTCCTGCGTTTAATGGGACTTTTTATGATGAATATCTTTAAATCTATAAAACCGATTATTAAAATAAAAACAAACTGTTTTATCTATTTTTAGATTTACTCTATGATTCTTCTATCAAATAATTTTACAGACTGCTTTGGAGAGCTTAACAATGTTAGAT
>NZ_JACBEZ010000059.1:0-7713 GCF_013391465.1 Acinetobacter sp. SwsAc2
TTTTCTGTATTCAGCATTTAACAATGCTTGTTAGTCAGATTTGGTGGGTCTGACAAGACTTGAACTTGTGACCCCACGCTTATCAAGCGTGTGCTCTAACCAACTGAGCTACAGACCCTCAGATACATCGTCATGAAGAACAACTTGTTGTGGATTCTTACCAATCGTCAATCTTTCGTTAAGGAGGTGATCCAGCCGCAGGTTCCCCTACGGCTACCTTGTTACGACTTCACCCCAGTCATCGGCCACACCGTGGTAAGCGTCCTCCTTGCGGTTAGACTACCTACTTCTGGTGCAACAAATTCCCATGGTGTGACGGGCGGTGTGTACAAGGCCCGGGAACGTATTCACCGCGGCATTCTGATCCGCGATTACTAGCGATTCCGACTTCATGGAGTCGAGTTGCAGACTCCAATCCGGACTACGATCGGCTTTTTGAGATTAGCATCCTATCGCTAGGTAGCAACCCTTTGTACCGACCATTGTAGCACGTGTGTAGCCCTGGTCGTAAGGGCCATGATGACTTGACGTCGTCCCCGCCTTCCTCCAGTTTGTCACTGGCAGTATCCTTAAAGTTCCCGGCTTAACCCGCTGGCAAATAAGGAAAAGGGTTGCGCTCGTTGCGGGACTTAACCCAACATCTCACGACACGAGCTGACGACAGCCATGCAGCACCTGTATGTAAGTTCCCGAAGGCACCAATCCATCTCTGGAAAGTTCTTACTATGTCAAGACCAGGTAAGGTTCTTCGCGTTGCATCGAATTAAACCACATGCTCCACCGCTTGTGCGGGCCCCCGTCAATTCATTTGAGTTTTAGTCTTGCGACCGTACTCCCCAGGCGGTCTACTTATCGCGTTAGCTGCGCCACTAAAGCCTCAAAGGCCCCAACGGCTAGTAGACATCGTTTACGGCATGGACTACCAGGGTATCTAATCCTGTTTGCTCCCCATGCTTTCGTACCTCAGCGTCAGTATTAGGCCAGATGGCTGCCTTCGCCATCGGTATTCCTCCAGATCTCTACGCATTTCACCGCTACACCTGGAATTCTACCATCCTCTCCCATACTCTAGCTTCCCAGTATCGAATGCAATTCCTAAGTTAAGCTCAGGGATTTCACATCCGACTTAAAAAGCCGCCTACGCACGCTTTACGCCCAGTAAATCCGATTAACGCTCGCACCCTCTGTATTACCGCGGCTGCTGGCACAGAGTTAGCCGGTGCTTATTCTGCGAGTAACGTCCACTATCCTAGAGTATTAATCCAAGTAGCCTCCTCCTCGCTTAAAGTGCTTTACAACCAAAAGGCCTTCTTCACACACGCGGCATGGCTGGATCAGGCTTTCGCCCATTGTCCAATATTCCCCACTGCTGCCTCCCGTAGGAGTCTGGGCCGTGTCTCAGTCCCAGTGTGGCGGATCATCCTCTCAGACCCGCTACAGATCGTCGCCTTGGTAGGCCTTTACCCCACCAACTAGCTAATCTGACTTAGGCTCATCTATTAGCGCAAGGTCCGAAGATCCCCTGCTTTCCCCCGTAGGGCGTATGCGGTATTAGCATTCCTTTCGGAATGTTGTCCCCCACTAATAGGCAGATTCCTAAGCATTACTCACCCGTCCGCCGCTAGGTCAGGTAGCAAGCTACCCTTCCCCGCTCGACTTGCATGTGTTAAGCCTGCCGCCAGCGTTCAATCTGAGCCATGATCAAACTCTTCAGTTAAAATCATTAGTAGCTTATGGCTACAAATCTTGGCTCATCAATTTTCTGACAAATATTTCTCAAATAAACTTCGAGTAATTTTTACCATCAATCAATGAAATATTTTCGATCGATCAATCAGTAAAAATCCACACAAGTTGTTCTTCATAATCTCTTAATGATCTTTCTAACACCTCGTCAGTGCTAGAAGCTGGACTCAATATACTCAACAACTCAGCACTTCGTGCTTCGTTCGTTTCCGTCTATCTCGTCGGTATGGGGTGCATTCTAGAGGATTTCTAAAGCTTTGCAAGTGCTTTTAACTGGTTGTTTTATCGGGTGTTGTATTTTTATGCACTAAAAAGGTTCAAAAACATGCAGTCACACACCTAACCTAATAATTTTAAAGCAGAAATATAAATTTAATATTTCTGCTCTCTTTTTTCATTACTTTTGCACTGCTGCTGCTTTAATATTCACACTGAGAATTTTAACAGGTTGTTTCGGTACATCTTGATGTGGCCCTGCACGTCCTGTCGGTACTTTAGTGATCTTATCCACCACATCCATACCTTTAGTGACCTGACCAAAAACCGCATAACCTGCGTTATTGGTACTTCTATCTAGAAAGTTATTATCCACCACATTAATAAAGAACTGACTGGTTGCAGAATGCGGTAGGTTGGTTCGTGCCATCGCCAAAGTGCCACGTTTATTAGATAGACCATTGCTTGATTCATTTTGAATGGCTGGTCGAGTTGGCTTTTCTACAAGGTCCGCAGTCATACCCCCGCCTTGTACCATGAAACCCGGAATGACGCGATGAAAGATCGTGCCGTTATAAAACTTAGCTTTCGTATAGTCTTCAAAGTTTTTTGCTGAGATAGGTGCTTTATCATTAAACAGTTCAATTTCGATGTTGCCCATTGATGTTTTCATTTCAACAATCGTGTTATTTGCCATGACCGCCATACTCATACATGTAGCCGCCACTGCAACTAAACTCTTCTTTAACATTTCTTTACTCACAGCATTCAGATGTTATTAGATTTCGGTATATTAATCGTTCAGTTTGACATCCTCCGCGACCTAAAGGACGGGGATTCCTACTGCTAGACGCTCATGTCCGAGCGCAAGAATATTCAGTGCGGAATTTATATCCCTATCATGGAATGTACCGCATTCCATGCACTGCCATTCTCTTATTCCAAGTCCCGTTCTACCTTTCGGACTACTACAGCGTGAGCCACAGCTCGAACAAGTTTGGGTGGTATAGGCTTCATTGACTTCTTTATACCATACACTTGCGTTCTCGCATTTATACTTGAGCATGGTTCTAAGTGTTGTCCAACTTGCATCTAATACAGACTTCGCTAGTTTAGTCCGTGCTAATGCCTTTGCATTCACATTACCAACGAAGATGGCTGCATGTTTATTCACCAATTTATGACTGAATTGATGTAGCGTATTTTGACGTATGTTTCTAATCTTGGCATGAATCGCTTTAACACGCTTTTTATTTCTAGCACGTTGAGCAATGCCAAGTTTTTGTTCGTATTGCCGATAGATTTGAGGGGCTTTGAGCTTTACGCCATCTGAACAGGTTACAAGGTCTTTTAAGCCCAAATCCATACCGATTGAGGTATTACCCTTTGATTTAACTTGTTTTGTCTTATCAACAACTAAACAAACATACCAACGTCCACGACTGTCTTCTACAAATGAGCCTGTTTTGACGTTGTATTTTGATAGTCCATAGCTATCCCATAGCTTGAATTGATGCTTGCCATACTGCACGTAGCCATCAGCATATTTGATTGCAACCTTTTTGAAGGGTATCCAACCCAAAGAACGTCTTGCAGACTTCTTATTACTCACCCGCCATTTTAGCTTTGCTTTTTTAAACTGCTTTCTTCGAGTAACCAATTCTTCTGTTATCGCTTGAACAGTTTGACTATGCAGATTGCATTCTTTAGATGTGCCTTTCGTGTATTTAGCAATATCGTAAGCTGAAAGAAATTCACCTTTTCTTTTTAGATGTTTAAATCCTAAATCATTCACATAATTCCAAACAAAATTTACTTCCAATGCGAGTTGGTCTAGTACCTTGTAATGTTTGTCTTTTATGCGTAACTTAAGTGTTTTCATGATTAAAATATATTTGGTCTATGAGCAATAGTCAAGAGATTAGAACAGGTCGCCACTGTGTTTTTAATATGCATGTACATTTAGTCTTTGTGGCTAAATACCGTAGAGATGTTTTTACCAAAGCAATGCTTGAAACAATGCGTGAAGTGTTTGAGCGTATCTGCTTAGACTTTGAAGCCGAGTTGGTAGAGTTTGATGGTGAACACGATCATGTTCATTTGCTTGTGAATTATCGACCTAAAATAGCAATTTCTAGCTTAGTGAATAGTTTAAAGGGTGCTTCAAGTCGCATTGTAAGAACCAAACACCCTGAAATTAAAAACAAGCTATGGGGCAGTGCTTTGTGGTCGCCTAGTTACTTCGCTGCTTCATGTGGCGGTGCGCCAATTGGAATTGTTAAACAATATATTCAACAACAGCAAACACCGCATTAATGGCTTACGCCACTCGCTTATATCCTCGGGCTAAACCCCGAGGTTTTACGCTCCAATGGATAAATAAAACACTACTTCTTCTAAGAAAACGAGAATAACGATGAATGAAGCTTTAGCCCTGTCTCAATTGAGTCAATTTCCACCTTGGCATTTACAAGGTGAAGCCTTTATTTTGAATTATTGGATCAGTCCGCAATTTATCCGACAATATAAAGCGTTTCGTATCGCCCCGTCCCCGATTGGTCGTGTGGTTCAAGTCATGTTGGTGCGTTATCATCAATCCCCTGTTGGACCTTATGATGAACTGCTTTTGCTCGACCACCCTTTACTGAGCAAACGGCGATTAAGCTCGATTCCTAAAATTTATGTGTCTACACAGATTTCAGTTGAACATGGTCAACAACTTTGGGGCATTCCGAAAGAGTTCGCTCAGTTTGACTGGCATACGCAGCACGAAACAACACAATGTCAACTCAGCACTCAAGACCAAACCCTGTGTTTAACACTCACCCAATGCAAAAAGGCACGTCCGTTTTATATTAATAGTCATCACATTCCACGTTCCATGCTCAAAATACAACAAGCATGGCAAGGTCAACGCTATGAGTTTTCTCCACAGTTTCGCGCAAAGCTAATAAAACTGAAAAAATTTGAATGGCAAAACCATACCACCCTCTTCCCAGACTTTGGCCAAGCCAAGGCTCTACAAAGTTTTTATGTCCCGAGTTTTCAGCTCGTTTTTCCAGAAGCCAAAATCCGCTCTAAATAAAAAAAGAATGTTCCACGTGAAACATTCTTTTTAAAATCCATGCTTTTTTATTTGGCATTCTTATCCCAAAATTTTCTAAAATTCTTTGCCATTTCTATGGTAATTTTTTTTGCCCGACGAGAAATGATGGTGAAGTTCACAAACCCATGGGGTTGATCTAGATAATTCTGATAATAAACCTTATTGCTCTGCTGCTTTAATTTGATGGCATAAATTTCACCTTCATCATGCAATAAATCATGACCTGCGGTGATGACAAAAGCGGGTGCGACACTTTTTAATACACCATAAGTCGGCGAAACAATAGGATCATCCAGAGCTACCTGATGTTGTTCAGCATACAACGACGTCACTCTATCGACATCTTGCCCCGTTAAGGTCAGTCCATCTTTATAAGCAAAGAACGATGGATGGCGACTTTTGAAATCGACCACGGGGTAAATTAACAGTTGTGCACTTGGCGCATAAGCTTTTGCAGCAGTTCGCTGCGCCACCACGGCACTGATATTACCACCGGCACTATCGCCAGCCACCGCAATTCGATTTTTCAAAATTTTGAACTGACGACGGTTTTGATAGACCCAAGCCAAAGCATCTTCACAAGATTGAATTAATAAATTCGGGCCAACTTCTGGCGCCAAAGGATAATCAATACTGAGCACCTGCACTTTGGCATGGATCGCCAGTAAGCGACAGACTTCATCATGACTGTCGAGACTGCCGACCACGAAGCCGCCGCCATGATAAAACACCAGCATCGGAAGTTTCTTATTCGGTGCAGGATGATAATGCCGCGCAAACACAGTTCCACTTTGTAAAGGTAGACGTAAATCCTCCACTTGTTTTACCGTGCTGGGTTTGGCGGTCAACATTTGAATTTGATGATCAAACAATTTACGCGAACGGTGGTAGTCTTCAAAAATAAAGCCCGATTTGCCTTGCTTATATTGAGCCGCCATTAAGCATTTAATAAAGGGGTCCAGTTGTTCAAACTGGTGAGGATAACCTAGTGCTTTCACCAGGCCTTCTTGTGCTACTGTCGGTAAGCGATCAATCATACGTGCCGCAGTGCCTTGGCCTTGTTCCATCCATTGTTGTAAAGTTTGATTCAACACGCCCATATCAATAATATCCTTTTATCGTTCTTCATATTCTCTACATGATCATCACTTATGTGACCATTCTCTTATATAAGTCTTCACATCAAGATACATAGCAATACGCCCTATACGCTAATCTTCTTTTAAGAGCTTGTCATTGACAATTTTTATGCCGATTTAGGAGTGTTTTGCTACTCCGTTTTATGAAGGAGACCTGCCATGACTAAAAAAATAATATTCCTCTCGCTCATCAGCACCTTGTTTGTTGGTTGTGTGGCTTTTCCCGAGGATGGCTATTATGACGGACGCTACGACCACCGCTATGATTATGATGATCGACGCTACGACCAACATGATCGCTATGAACGTGAACGAGAACGCCAACGTTGGGAATACCAACAACGACAAAACCGTATCGAACGCGAACGTCGCGAAGCAGACCGAAACCGCCAAAGACATGCTGAATGGGAACGCCAAAACCGCGAACAAGAACGGCAACGTATTGAAGCTGAGCGCAAACGGATCGCTAACCAACGTCATCACGACTGGCAACAGAAAAAGCGTGATCAAGAGCGATTAAACCAAGAACGTAAACGTTATGATGCTGAGCGTCAGCAACGACAAAATGCCGAACGCAAACGTCGTGAGCAAGAGCATCAACGGACTGAAGATCGACGCAAACAATCCCATAAGGATCGTAAGCAACGTCCCGATGATCAACGCCGCGATCAAAACAAAGGTTGGGATAACTCACGTCAAGAACGATAAAATCGTCATCGTACATCAGACTGATGAAATAACACGGCTGAACAGCTTCTAATTATTTACCCTTAAAAAAAAGACCTTCACGGCATCCTGTGAAGGTCTTTAACAAAGCGAATGTAAGAGAAGTTCTCTTTTAAGCTTTATTGTTGTGTTGTCGCAGGTGTAGATTGGATGGGTTCAATCTGAGCCGCAGGATCTGCTTGAACCTCGACTCCAGCACTTCCCTCAACGGTTGCAGTTGCATCTGGTGCAGTGGTCACTTGAGCGGACTCTGGTGCAGTACTGGTTTCACTTGAGCTACAGCCCACGATGGCAAATGCTGAACCTAAAAGCGCTAGAGACAATAATGCAGTTTTCTTATTTAACATTCTTTCATTTCCTTTTACATCATACAAAAATAGCAAAGCCAAACTTTGCCCTGCCTATCTTTGTCAAATCTGAAAACTTTTACACACGTTCTGAGTTGTAGTTTTTGCAGACTCGAGTACAACTTGTGCAATTTTTTATTAATTGGGTACAAATACCGCCTTAGGACTACATCTCCACAGCAGCTCAAGTTAATATGCTGATTCTGCATTATTTCTTTCTTCGGTGAGCAGCATAAATAGGAACTCTATGCTTACACCATCAACTCTTCAGTATTGCAGAACTCTTGTATGCTGATACACGATTAAATAATAGACTTCCGTCATAAATCAAAAAACGTACAATTTATTTGATCTTAAATTAATCAGCAAAATTATTTAATTCAAGGGATAATCCTTGGATGAAATTCAAAGATATTCAAAAATTATCAAACGT
>NZ_JACBEZ010000006.1:0-113599 GCF_013391465.1 Acinetobacter sp. SwsAc2
GAAGCATAGTGATATGTGAAGCTGACCAATACTAATTGCTCGTGAGGCTTGACTATACAACACCCAAACAGTTGGTGTTGTGGTTCAAATCACTGCAAACAACTTGATTTAGTTATAAAGCTAGATACAATATCCAACTCAAATATACCTGTTAATAACTCATTTGATGAAAGTTAGGCATACACAATGTGTAAATAAGACCCAACGAATAGTCATAAACAGTTGTGCTGGCGACAATAGCAAGAGTGAACCACCTGATCCCTTCCCGAACTCAGAAGTGAAACCTCTTAGCGCTGATGGTAGTGTGGAGTTATCCATGTGAGAGTAAGTCATCGCCAGCTCATTAATTCAAATCCCCCTCTGCTAATCGCTGAGGGGGATTTTTTTATGCAAGGAATGGTAAATAATATACGAGATACAAGAAGAATATTAGCTAAAAATAGCCGTTAATATTTAATAGGTTTAGTTTTTATCACTTGAATTTGATGGTTTCTTCTTCACTAAAAGAAATTTTAACTAAGTATCTATATATATTTTAAGCAATTGAGCAGCTATTTCATCTATATCCGTTGGAAAAGAAGGGCTATAGTTAACTCGTGATCATGCAAAATATGCCAAAACAGGTTTTGATTTAGATTTTAATGTGCTTAATAAAAAAGAAACCCCGACATCCTGTCGAGGTTTCTTTGTATTTCAGTGCTTAGATACAACTCCTGTCATATCTCACATCCTGATGTTCAAACTGATTATTGTTGTTTTAAGTTTGGGAAACGTCCTGTCTCCTGATGTATTTAATATATGCGGTAAGCTGTTTTAAGACTAGTGGTCACTTTCCTCAGTTTTTGTAAGCTTTGGCTTACATAGATTCATCTTATAGCGGATAACCTTATGCTTATGATCTCTCTACAATGAATGGTGATCGTGCATTTAATGGGGAAGGCAATGCTGAGAAAAAAAGCTTTTTGTTTGTTGATGACAGTGAGTGCATTTTTGGGCTTAATGGCATGTCATGCTCAAAGTCAGATAGAGTCAGCGGCACAGGAAAAACAGGACAGTTTCACTTCTTTAGGCACATCTATAGATCTCAAGCGTATCGCTGAATTTAATGAGCCATGGGCATTAGCGGTATTACCCGATGGGCGATTATTGATTACTGAAAGATCTGGACAGTTGATTTTATTTAATCCTATAGATCAGACAAAGATCCTCATTAAGAATATACCTAAAGTGGCTTATGGTGGTCAGGGCGGATTAGGTGATATTGTTTTACATCCTGAGTTTGCACAAAACCATCAAATTTATCTTAGCTATGCAGAAGCAGGGCAAGATGGTTATGGTGCGGTCGTGATTCGTGCTGATTTGAATTTAGATCAGGCACAGCCACAATTAGATAACCTTAAAACGATATGGAAACAAGTACCTAAGGTGCGTGGGCAAGGACATTATGCACATCGGATGTTATTTGATGGCGCAGGAAAACTATGGATTAGTTCAGGAGAGCGGCAAAAGTTTGATCCTGCACAAGATTTAACATCGAACCTTGGAAAAATGATTCGTTTGAATGATGATGGTTCGGTTGCTTCAGATAATCCATTTCAGATGCAGGGGGATATCGCAAAACAAATATGGAGTTTGGGGCATCGTAATCCTTTGGGAATGGCTTTGGATGCCAAAAAACAATTTTGGGTGGTTGAAATGGGCCCCAAAGGTGGGGATGAGCTTAATTTAATTCAAAAGGCTAAAAACTATGGTTATCCAATCGTTTCGAATGGTGATCATTATAGTGGTTTGAATATCCCTGACCATGCTACACGACCTGAGTTTGAAGCGCCAAAATTAGACTGGACCCCTGTAATTTCTCCATCGAGTTTGATTTTTTATACGGGACAGATGTTTCCAAAGTGGCAGGATAAAGCCATCATTGGTGGGCTTTCATCTGAAGCATTAATTATTGTAGACACCACAGCACAGCCAGTAAAAGAAATCCAACGGATAGATATGAAAGAACGTATCCGTGGTTTACAACAAGCGAAAGATGGCAGTATTTGGGTGATTGAGGATGGGAAACATGCAGATTTAATTCAGCTGCTTTCACATTAATCACCCAAACAGAGTGTTGCTAAGAAAGACGGTCTTAAAGTGCAGCATGTTGATCGGCATTAAAGACATTGGCTTGGATCTGCATCAGTTTTCGTTGTCCTTGTTTGCCATTCATCCGACAATGGTCAATTTTAATATTATCGATCAAGGCGACATCCCCTTTTTGCCATTGGAGCAAGAGTGCATCGTGATATAAGGCTTTAAAGAAGTGTTGTTTTTCCTGATCGGTCCATTCAATTTTTTCACCTTCATGGGTGAAAAGTTCCCATGACAGCTGTATGCAATTAGCCGTGGGGTCTAGTTGAAGCTTTCCTCACTTCTTAAAGCTTTTTTGTGCAGCTTGGTGGGCAAAAGCGTTGGTATTGTTTGCAAAAGCCCACGGCTCGATCATCAACTTTTGCGTGTTCGGGTGTATGGCAACGAAAGGTGAGTGTTTTAAAGTAAGTTTGGTTTCTTTATTTGGTTGTTTGTTGAAACGAAAGGGCCTTTTGTTTAATAGCAAGCGATCAAATAGATTGAGTTTACGTGTTGAAATATAAGAAAAATGATTCCATGCGCCTAAGTATTTTTGTTGTACGCTGACTGGAAAATGGGCCCAAATTTTTTCGAGGTTATTAACCCCTGTTTCGAGCACATGGTTCGCAGGTTCTTGGCAAAACAAGGCAATAAACGTGAGCGAGTCGAATGTAGGCCACCTTCGACATGTGGACCTTGAATTGAGTTTTCAACAGCGCCTAATTGCACCGTATTGTGGTTGAGATAAGGTCTATCATCACCTGCACGATTTTCGCTATATTTACGAATGAAAGAGGCAAACCAACCTGATTTTTTAGGCGTAAATGTATGCCAAGGTTCAAGCTGAAAATGATGTTCGATCAACTCATGAAATTCATACTGACGTTGTAATTTAAAGCCGCGAAATAATAAGATGCCGTACTGATGCAACTCTTGCATAAGCTCTGTACGATGAACTCTAACGTAGGCGGCTAGAGCATCTACATCTGTATATTCGGGGTCAGCAACATAAATTTTGCAATAATCATTTAAAAGTGCGGTGTTTGGGTGCATGTGAATGGTCTCTATTGTTGTTTTTTTTAATTTATTGTATTGGACTGAAGTATTTGGGTGAAGCAGCAGATGTTCAGTCGGCGAGAGTATAAAGTGTAGTTCGAGCGCCAGATATAATATTTTGTGGTGCAGAAGAACATACCGATAAACGGTGAAAGTCTTAATATTTGATGGATCTAATTTATAGATTAGCGCTTAAATATATACGTTGGACGGAAATGATCACTTGGGAAACATTTGGTATTTATTTATATGTTTTATATCGTTATTTTTAGAAAATTTAAGTTGGGATAGTCATCCTGACAGACCAATTTGATTTGTATTCACGAGTTTCTTCTAAAGTATTGAAGCATATAAGAGGTTCGTTAATATCTGATCGTGATTTGGGCTTTTAGAGAAATATTGAGCTAAAAATCAATACAATTAAAAAGCCCCCGACATCCTGTCGAGGGCTTTTTAAATTCTTTCAAGCGGTATAACTCCTGTCCTACCGATCAGCATCCTGCTGTGTATGTTGTTATTTTTGTTTTTCATCTGAGACATCCTGTCTCTGTATGGTTTAACTATAGCGTCGATGTTTATTATTGAAAAGCCGACAAATACTCAAGTTACTGTAAGCAATGGCGTACAGAAGAATTTCATGCTTATGCGCTGACATATTTAATGAGTTTATCAATTGCTGCTTTTAGATTCTTCTCATCAAAAGGATTTGGTTCAAAATCTTCGGTTTTATTGCGTGAAAAAATATCTCGAATTTCAATCACCGCATTGGTATCGACCAGACCGAGCTGAGTACCGACTTGGCGAATTTGGTCGATGGAACGTGAGCCATTGGTACCACCATAACTGATATAGGCAGCAGGTTTACCTTGCCATTCTTTGCCTAAGTAATCCAAGGCATTTTTAAGCGCAGGGCTATAACCATGATTGTATTCGGGGCTAATGAAAATAAAGGCATCGCCTTGCGCAATGTGGTCGGCCCATGCTTGTTGTTTGGGTTGATCATAAATCCCTGTCATTGGGGGATTTGCACCTGAAAAAATCGGTAAATCCCACTCTTTTAAGTCGACCAATTCGACTTGGACCATATTGAGCCCAAGTTGTTCAAAGCTTTTTTGTACCCAACGTGCAACTTTAATGGCTGTCCGACCTTCGCGCACACTGCCTATAATGACCTGAATTTTCATGAAAAATCCTTGGGAAATAAATGTGATTACGCTACGGTAGTATGAAAATTAGGCTTTGCATAGATTGAATATGTATCTGATTGACCAATGTTTGAGGCATTAAAAAAGCCCCCGAAGGGGCTTTGGCTGACACACAGATAATCGATCTGTGGCTTTACATAATTTTGATGCCTTGCTGGCCAGCAGGCGTTACTTTGAAGATTTCCACTTCAAAGGTAATATCTTTACCTGCCAATGGATGGTTAAAGTCGACTTCAGTGATGTCATCACCTACAGTTTTAACTACGCCATATAGACTTTGTTTGGCTTTGTCCTCAAACTCGATCATGTGCCCTTCAATAGGACGCTGTTCAAATTTGACTGTATCAAACTGTTGTACGTTTTCAGGATTCCACGGGCCAAAAGCATCTTCTGGTGGTAGGCTTACAGTACGACGGTCGCCAGCACGTAAACCGAACAGTGCTTTTTCAAAACCAGGGAGTAAGCTGCCATCACCCATTACAAGGCTCACAGGTTCTTCACGGCTACGTGTGTTATCAATTTCTACGCCATTTTCAATGCAAACAGAAAAATGTAACTCTACTTTTGAACCTTCGCTTACGCGAGTTTCTTCATTGGGATTAATAAAATCAGTCATTATTTACTTCGGCACGTTGGATACGGTTTTTTTCGAGAAAAAAGGTATCGATCAACAAAAGGATCGTTCCTAGCGTAATCGCACTATCTGCAATATTAAACGCAGGGAAGTGGCTGTTTTGATAGTACACATGAATAAAATCAACCACGTAGCCTAATGTTACACGGTCAATTAAATTCCCTATAGCACCACCTAAAATTAGAGCAATCGCGATGGGCAGCACTTTCACGGTTTTGGGCATACGCATCAGCCAAAACAGAAAAATGACAGACACAATACCTGCAAGAGAGGTAAAGAAATAGCGTTGCCAGCCGCCCGCATCGGACAAGAAACTAAAGGCTGCGCCATAGTTATGCAATAAAGTCCAATTTAAAAAGGGCAGGACTGGTACTGGATCTGCATAATTCAGATGGGTACTGGCAATCCATTTGGTCCATTGATCTAAGACAATCGCTAGAATCGCCAAACCTACCCACACTAAATTGTGCGGATAGAATTGGAATAAGCCCTTTTTATGTTGTGGGTTAGGCATACTTTCTCTCTTCGCCTTGGCCTGTAGGAAGGTTGATAATACAACGACCACATAGACCTGGATGTGTAACATGTGTATTCACATCTGGCAGAACATGCCAGCAGCGTACACATTTTTCACCATCAGCCGCAGAGACTTGCACATTCAGACCTGCCAGATCAGAGGCTTCACCTTGAGTTGCATCGAATGCATTGACCAAGACTTGTGAAGTGATCATAACAAAACGAAGTTCATCATCTAAACGATCCAGTACGTCTTTGAGTTCTGCATCTGCCCACAGTTCAACTTTGGCAGAGAGATTTGAACCCACAATTTTCGCAGTACGCGCAGTTTCGATGAACTTGTTCACTGCAGACTTCACTGCAATCAGGGTTTGCCAATCGGCTTCAGACAACAAGTTTGCTTTTGAAGCCACAGGAATGTCATACCATTCCGCAGTGAACACGTATTTCTCAGTTTGCTCTGGAATGAGTGGCCATGCTTCTTGAGCGGTAAAGCTTAAGATTGGTGACATCCAACGTACAAAGGCTTGCACCAAATGATACAGCGCAGTTTGAGCTGAATGGCGCGCTTGTGAATCGGCTTTGGTGGTGTATTGACGGTCTTTGATGATGTCGAGGTAGAAACCACCCAAGTCATTGATACAGAAGTTGGTCAGCGCATTTGCCACGATATGGAAGTTCATATCTTCATAGGCTTGCTGAATGGTTTTCTGTACATCTGCTGCACGTTGCAAGATGTATTGATCAAGTGCGATCAATTGATCTACAGGCAGTGCATCCGTCGATGGTTTGAAACCATTTAAGTTTGCCAATAAGAAACGCAAGGTATTACGAATACGGCGGTAGCCATCTGATGCACGGTTAAAGATTTCTTTACCAGCAGTCATTTCATAGCGGTAATCGGCTGATGCAATCCAGAAACGTAAGCCATCTGCACCCATGTCTTTAATGATGTCTTGTGGGGTGATGATGTTGCCCAAAGATTTTGACATCTTACGGCCTTTTTCATCCACCACGAAGCCATGGGTCAGTAAACCTTTGTACGGCGCACGTTCATTGATCGCAATCGAGGTGAGCAATGAAGACTGGAACCAACCACGGTGTTGGTCTGAACCTTCAAGGTATAAATCGGCTGGATCGGTGAGTTCTTCGCGTTCACGCAACACGGCATAGTGCGTTGTGCCTGAGTCGAACCACACGTCTAAAGTGTCACGCACACAGTTGTACTGTTCCGCTTCATCCCCGATAAAGTCTTTCGCTTCACGGTTATACCAAGCGTCAATCCCTTCTTGTTCGATCAATTTCGCGACTTCTTCGATCAACTCGGCTGTGCGCGGATGGAGCTCGTTGGTGTCTTTATGCACGAAGAATGGGATTGGCACACCCCACGTACGTTGACGTGAGATACACCAGTCGGGACGACCTTCGATCATGGCTTGAATACGATTTTTACCCCAATCAGGCACAAAGCTGATCTCGTTTTCGATCGCATTTAAAGCATTTTGACGCAGACCTTGTGCATCCATGCTGATAAACCACTGTGGGGTCGCACGGAAGATAATCGGTGTTTTATGGCGCCAGCAGTGTGGGTAGCTATGTTTGATCGGTTGATGTGCCCATAAGCGACCAACTGCATCCAATGCTTCAATGATTTTTGGATTGGCTTTGTAGATGTGCTCGCCTGCAAAAATCGGTGAAGTTGGTAAATACACACCATTACCACCCACTGGGTTTTCAACTTTTAAGTTGTACTGTAAGCCAACTTTATAGTCGTCTACACCATGGCCAGGTGCAGTATGTACCGCCCCTGTACCGCTGGTTGCAATCACATGTTCACCCAAAATCACAGGCACTTGACGATCGGTCAGTAACGGGTGTTGTAATAATAGGTTTTCGATTGCTGAGCCGTTAAAATCAGCGAGAACCACAGGGTTTTCAAGCTTATAACGCTCAACTGCTGATTCAACCAAGTCTTTAGCTAAAATAAAGTTTTGCACGCCACGGTCGGTGCTAACTTGAACTAGTTGATAGTCAATTTCAGCATGGACGGCAACTGCTTGGTTTGCAGGCAAAGTCCAAGGTGTGGTGGTCCAAATTACGATATCTGTTGCGGCGTCTACGTTGAGATTTAAACGTGCGCTTAAGTCTTTTAAGTCGACAACCGTAAAGCCAACGTCAATCGCGTCAGATTTTTTATCTTCATATTCCACTTCAGCTTCAGCCAAAGCTGAACCACAGTCTAAACACCAGTTCACAGGTTTAAGACCTGGTTCGATATGGCCTGCTTTCGCAATTGCGCCAACAGAGCGCACAATGTCTGCTTCCTGCTTAAAGTTCATGGTCAGGTAAGGATTGTCCCAGTCACCAAACACGCCCATACGCACAAAGTCTTTCTTTTGCAGTTCAACTTGGGTGTAAGCATATTCACGGCAGGCTTTACGGAAAGTAGAAGCATCCACCTTCACGCCCACTTTACCGACTTTCTCTTCTACTTTCAGTTCAATCGGAAGGCCGTGACAGTCCCAACCTGGTACATAAGGGGCATCGAAGCCGTCGAGAATACGACTTTTAATAATGATATCTTTTAAAACTTTATTGACCGCATGACCCAAGTGAATTTGGCCATTTGCATACGGAGGGCCGTCATGTAGGACATATTTTTTCTTGCCAATACGCGACGCACGAATCTGCTGATAAATGTTGTCGGCATACCACTCTTCTAACCATTTTGCTTCACGTACCGCAAGGTTTGCTTTCATGGCAAATTCGGTACCTGGGAGGTTGAGTGTGGCTTTATAATCCACTGCATTTTCAGTAGTTTGCTTATCGCTCATGCAAGATGTCTTCCAATTTAATCAGCGGCTCGGCTGACGCGTTTTACATAAAATTGATTGGTATTTAAAAGGGAAATGTGGGGGTGTTTTGGCGGAACTCAAGCAGTTTCACCACATCATCATCAATTCCCGCTTTTAGTGCTTCCAGCGAAGGGTAGTTCTTTTCACCATGTAAGTAGTTCAAGAAAGTGACCCGCATTAACAAGCCATACAGATTAGCAGAAACATCAGGGAAATGTACTTCTAATCGCCATTCTGGCTGTGCTTGTTGAATGGCTGGACGTGTTCCGACATGACTCGCACCAAAAAGCGCTGAATGGTCATATCCTGCAACCCCTAATCGATCAGGGTGGTCTGCTTTCACTTTGTCGCGTAAAGACGTGGTTTCACACATCACATCTACACCATAAATGCCGTTTAAACAGGGTTTATGTCGGTTTAAACGTACATTAATGGTTGGAAAATCAAGGGTTCGGCCAATTTGGTCGCCATATTGTACCCGACCCGTAATGCTATAAGGGCGCCCTAATAACTGAGCAGCCAGCGCCAAGTCCCCTGTGGCCAGTGTTTGGCGAATCCGAGTTGAACTGACGCGTTCACCTGCTGAGAGGATAGTTTCTAGATTGTGGACTTGAAAACCATAGTTTTCTAGAAATTCGCTGTTGCCTTGTCGGTTTTTACCAAAGTGAAAGTCATCGCCTAAAACCAAACTTTGGGCATTGAGTTTTTCTTTTAAAATATCGGCAAATTGTTCTGCACTTAAACTGCGGAAGCTGTTGTCAAATTTCGCGACCGCAATATAGTCCACACCCAGCTCAGTTAAATATTCGACTTTCTCACGCAATGATGAAATACGCGGTGGAGCATCATAACCTTTAAAGAATTCAAGTGGTTGAGGTTCAAAAATCATCACCACTGTTTTTAGATTTTGTTGTTTTGCAACGGCTTTGAGCTGATGAATCATGGCTTGATGACCCAAATGCACCCCGTCAAAATTACCGATAGTGACAGCGGTTTTTTCTAATTGGGTATTTGAAGGCAAAGCATTTAGACGGAGCAGCTTCATGGGCAAATCAAGTGCTTGGAATTAAGAACGGCTTATATATTGCCATATTCTTGGGCATTCGTCTTGTGGTTGTTTTTTGACAACGCAAAATTTAGTGCAAAGCATATTTATATCAATTTTATTGATTTATTTAATATAAATTAATCAATTTTTCTTATTTATAAATTTGATTAGTATAAATGTAGATTTTAAATGAGGCCGAACTCATGCAAAAACCATTTACACAACTTGGACAGCGCCACAATATCATTCGTCAATTCACCCCCAACTGGTTCACTGTCAGTATGGGAACAGGTGTCGTGGCGTTAATTGTATCAGAGTTTCCGATGTTAAAGGCACTCACATGGCAACTCGGCACAGGGCTGTGGTATTTCAATATTTTACTGTTCGTACTTTTTAGTGTGCTATATAGCTTACGTTGGGCATTTTATCCGCACGAAGCCAAACAGATTTTTCAACATCCAAGCATGAGCCTATTTTTAGGGACGATTCCGATGGCGCTGGCCACCATCCTCAATGGCTTTTTAAAGTATGGTCAGCCTATTTATGGCGACACAGCTGTACAGATTGCGCAAATGCTCTGGTATGCCGATGTGGTCTTGGCGCTCTTGGTGGCATGGGCAGTTCCTTTTGCCATGTATCGACATCAGGAGCATGCTTTACAGCAGATGACCGCGGTGTGGTTATTGCCGATTGTGGCCTGTGAAGTTGCAGCCAGCAGTGGTGGTCTATTACTGGGGCATTTGGCAGCTGATACTCACGCCGTTGCGATTTTATTGGGTAGTTATGTGTTGTGGGGTGTTTCAGTATTACCCGCCTTTGCAATTTTAACGATTTTAATGTTGCGTTTGGTCTTACATAAATTGCCTGAAAAAGAGTTGGCGGTCAGCAGTTGGTTGGCTTTGGGGCCGATAGGCACTGCTGCTTTGGCGTTATTGGTTTTAGGACATCAGGCACCGACGCTGATGGCGAGTTTGGGCTTAGCACAACTGGGTCAGTTATTTCATCAGGCAGGGATTTTAGCCAGTTTAATCCTGCTGGGTTTTGGACTGTGGTGGTTGGGAATTGCGGTACTCACGACTTTGCACCATGCCAAACAGGACTTACCGTTTAATTTGGGTTGGTGGGGACTGACCTTCCCATTGGGCGTGTATACACTCGCAATCTTAAACTTAGCCCAACAACTCAACTTGGCCTTCCTGTATGCCGTTGGCTATGCTTTTGCAGCCATACTAATGTTGTTATGGAGTTTGGTCGCAACCAAAACGGCACACGGTTTTTATCAAGGTCATTTGTTCTTTTCGCCGTGCTTAAAAACCTATTTAGAACAGCAGTATAAATGAGCTCTACAATCCTTTCAGTTTAAAGCGCCATCTGATCTTATGTAGGTTGTTTGAGCAGAGACCAGAGGCGCTTTTCTTTCGGATCGATTTGTTTTCTAATGGCACGCATGAAGTCTGTTATTTGGGTATTTTATGTCGGATGTTGCATTGATCATGGCTTTGCCGAATGAGTCTAAAGGATTGTTTGAGCAAGCAGGGATTGAAGTTCACTACAGCGGTATTGGTAAAGTTAACGCGGCCTATAAAGCATTTGAAGTGATTCAAAAAACAGGCTGTAAAACTCTGATTAATTTAGGTACAGCAGGCAGTACGTATTTTGATAAGCACGAATTGGTCGAAGTCTCTCAATTCGTACAACGCGACATGGATGTCTCTCCACTCGGTTTCGCTGTCGGTTTTACCCCATTTGACACCATGCATCCTGCGGAAATTCATTTAGAACCTTTTTTCCAACACCTCCGCACTGGCATCTGTGGAACAGGGGATAGCTTTGAAACGGGTGAACCCAAAGTACCGTGTCATTTGGTTGATATGGAAGGATATGCGCTGGCAAAGGTCTGTAAAAAACAGGGTGTCCGTCTGATTTCGGTCAAATATATTTCAGATGGTGCCAACGACACCGCGCATTTGGACTGGGAAGACAATTTGTTATTGGGAGCTCAGAAATTATTAGCATTATTTGAAAGTATCTGAGGTTTTGATTCTGTCTTTTTCAATTCGGCGACCATAGAGTGCTATGGTCGTATGCCAAAATTACTCAGCTTTGAATAATTCAGACGGTGTTCGCGGGATCACGCCATACAGCATCATATGCACGGTATGTTGAATGACTCGTTGTTGCATACTACGGTTACGTAGGGTTTTACCTGTTACCATTTCCATTTGCGTGGCAAAGTCAGCATAATTTTGTGTTAATGCCCAAATGTTGAGGATTAACAGCTCAGGGTCTATTTCAGTTGAAATTTTACCTTGCTCTTGCCAATTGCTAATGACTTTGGCTTTACGTTTGACCAACTTCTTTAAAGGCCCTTTGAGGATTTCCAAAATATGCGGAGCCCCTTGGATCACTTCTAACGCAAATAAGCGAGATGCTTTTGGTTGAGTCCGAGAAACCTCAATCTTTTGCAATAAGTAGTTGGTGATCGCTTCTTCCGGCTCTAAGTCAGCTTCTAACATCTGTAGTGGGGCTAACCATTTTTGTAAAACCGTCGTTAAAACTTCAACGTACAAAGCTTCTTTATTTTCATAGTAATAGAAAATATTCGATTTGTGCATTTCAGCAATCTGTGCGATTTCATCTAAGCTTGCTCCATTAAATCCATAGAGCGAGAAGACATCTAGTGCAGCATTCAGCAGCTGGTGGCGTTTTTGAGTACTCTTTTTCTGTTCCATTCTGTAATTTAAAAAACAATAAAAAGGGGGAAGGACAAATTGTACGGCAAATCATCAGATTTGTGCACAAAGTGGAAATTTAATTTTTTGAATAATGATCATTTATTCTGTAGATTGGCTCTTAAATTGCGATAAATTCTAAAAGTTGTCCAATAAAATATAATTATATAAAAACTATTTTGTCTAAACTATATGAAATGATTCAATGTGAAGTGGTATGTTTTGATAAAAATAACGTGAAATTTATTACATTATTAAAATAAAGTATGCTTAAGTTATATGATGGTCTTGTTTTTTTTACTGAAATTCAGCATAAAAAATCCTTAGCCCCCCAAGCTAAGGATTTTTTAGTCTACTTATGTGGCTAAAACCGCATTTAACACCTGCTGTTCAAGGGTATTGAACGGCATATCTTTGACGCGAGGGCGGGGTAGGTCGACTTGAAACTCTTTGGCAATATGGCCATGGTCTAGCAAAATAATCCGATCGGCCAGTTGAACAGCCTCATTAACATCATGGGTGACTAATATGGCGGTAAAGCCTTGTTCCGTCCATAATTTTTCAATCAAATTCTGCATGTCTAAGCGGGTTAAGGCATCGAGTGCTCCCAAAGGTTCATCGAGCAATAAAATCCGTGGTTTATGCGATAAAGCCCGTGCCAAAGCGGTCCGTTGACGCTGTCCCCCAGAGAGCTGCGAAGGCCAAAGTCCCGCTTTTTCTTTGAGTCCGACTTTTTCTAGCAAACCCGAGGCAGTGGCATGTTGTTGTTTCGGCAGCCCCAGTTGTACGTTTTGTTCAATGGAGCGCCATGGTAACAGTCGTGGATCTTGGAACATGACCCGTATATCGTCTGCGGTAATCCCTTCGCGGAGGTGTCGCGCGGACTTAAATTTAATTTCGCCGTAGCTTTGTTGTTCTAAGTTGGCAATCAGGCGCAGGAGGGTACTTTTACCACAACCACTGCGTCCGACAATGGCTAAAAACTCACCCGGCTGAATATGCAGATCTAAGTCTTCAAGGACTTTAACTGAACCATAAAACTTATGCAGTTGTTCGATAATAATTTCGGCCCCAAGCACTGCTTGAGGGTTAATGTCTTGATTGTGATTTGGCGGCGACGGAATATTGGCATGGCGACCAAGGCTTAAATCAGTCATCTCAAACTCCTTATTTTTGGTATCCTGCATGCCAGCGCAGCAGGTATTTTTCTAATGTGACGGCCAGTACATCAGCCAATTTTCCAAGTAGGGCATACAGTAAAATCCCCACCAAAACGATGTCAGTCTGTAAAAATTCACGTGCATTCATGGTCATATAACCGATGCCGGCTTGGGCTGAAATGGTTTCGGCAACGATCAGCAGGACCCATACCAAACCCAGTGAGAAGCGTAGACCGACTAAAATAGAAGGCATCGCACCCGGTAAAATAATTTCT
This sequence comes from Acinetobacter sp. SwsAc2, assembly GCF_013391465.1. Lineage (NCBI taxonomy): Bacteria > Pseudomonadati > Pseudomonadota > Gammaproteobacteria > Moraxellales > Moraxellaceae > Acinetobacter > Acinetobacter sp. SwsAc2. The sequence continues at coordinate 13,597 of NZ_JACBEZ010000006.1, forward strand.
TTATACAGTTGCCAACGGGTCAAACCATAGCTTTTCCCCATTTCAATCAGTTGTGGATCTACCGAACGTATGCCGTGATAGGTGTTGATGTAAATGGGAAAAAACACCCCGACCGCGACCAAAAACAGCTTAGCGGTTTCATCAATCCCGAACCATAAGATCACCAACGGAATAAGTGCCAGTGCTGGAATATTTCGGATCATCTGTAGGGTGGTGTCGAGCAAGGTTGACGCCGTTTTCGATGAACCATTTAACAAACCCAGAAATAGACCTAGACCCCCACCCACCAATAGGCCGAGTAAGGCACGGCCTGCACTAACTTGCACATGCTTCCATAGTTCACCACTCAGTAGCAGGTGCCAAAAAGCAGTAACTACTGCCGTTGGAGCAGGTAAAATCCGACTTTCTAAAAGTCCTGTGCTGGAGGCAATTTGCCAAAGCACAATCAAGCCGATAGGAAAGAGCCAAGGCAGCAATAGCTGCCCTAACTGAGTTCCACGTGAAACCTTTTCCTGCTGGAGGGCTTGCACTGAAACGATTTTGGACATTAGGCAGGCTCCTGAATCACTTTGGTTTTTTTGTTTTCATCGGGTGTGTAGTTGTTTGCCACAATCTCACCAAAGGGGCCTGTTAAATTTGGTTGTGCTAACTTTGTTTGAGTTTCAAGCGGCAGGAGTGGGAACACCAACTCGGCAAAACGAATCGACTCTTCAAGATGTGGATAGCCTGAAAAAATAAAGGTGCTTATGCCCAAGTCGGCATATTCTTGAATACGGGCTGCAACCGTTTCAGGGTCACCGACCAATGCCGTACCTGCACCCCCACGAACCAGACCTACGCCTGCCCAAAGGTTTGGGGACACTTCAAGTTTGCTGCGGTCACCATTGTGTAGTTCAGCCATGCGACGTTGACCGACCGAGTCCATGCTCTTAAATTTAGCCTGTGCCGCAGCAATGGTGGCATCATCGACATACTGGATGAGCTCTTCCGCCGCTTGCCATGCTTGTTCATTGGTTTCACGCACAATCACATGCAGACGAATACCATAGTTGAGCGTACGACCTTTGGCTTCAGCTTTGGCACGGACAGTGTCAATTTTGTCTTTAACTGCAACAGGGGGTTCGCCCCATGTGAGATAAGTATCGACCTGATCAGTGGCTAACTCGATGGCATCATCCGATGAGCCGCCAAACCAAAGTGGAGGGTAGGGTTGTTGCACCGGTGGATATAGCAGTTTGGCATCATCTACGTTTAGACGTTCGCCGTGAAAGGTAAAGCTTTCACCTGTATGGGAGCGGGTTAAAATCTCACGCCAAATTTTGACGTATTCATTGGCAGTTTTATAGCGAGTGGAGTGGTCTTCATAAACGCCATCACCTTGCAGTTCTTTTTCATCGCCACCTGTCACCAAGTTCAATAAAACCCGACCATTGGAGAGACGGTCAAAGGTGGCTGCCATCCGTGCAGCCAGTGCCGGAGTGGTCACGCCTGGACGTAGTGCAACTAGGAATTTTAATTTTTTTGTGGCATCAATCAGGCTGGCTGCGGTCAACCATGGGTCTTCACATGAACGACCTGTTGGAATCAGCACACCTTCATAGCCCAAATTATCCACGGCAACCGCAATCTGTTTCATATAGGCATGGTCCACTTGACGAGCACCTTTGCTGGTACCTAAGTAGCGACTGTCACCGTGAGTTGGGATAAACCAGAAAATTTTCATTTTAAAAAATCCTTAGATAGAGTCGTTTAAGGTTTGCTCGGTGCAACCCAAACGGTACTTTGAACTTGAATGTGTTTCGGAATGAGCTGGACTTGCTGGAACAAGTCCGCAATTTGTTGTTGTGCTTGCACCACTTCAGGCGTCAGGGTTTGAATTGGTGAAGGCTTCAGACGTTTGTCGATGACGCGTTGAGCAATAGAAGGCTGTAAACCCGTACTTTGGGTATAGACGGAAAGTGCTTGTGCTTGGTTTTTTAGCACCCATTGATCGGCCAAATTTAGCCCGTGAATGAACTGAGCGGTGGCCTCAGGATAGGTCTGAATGAACTTGGGGTTGCCAATATAAAAAGAATAAGTTTGCGGAAATGCTGTGCCATCAATCAAGACTTTGGCATGTGCATCCTGCTCTGCTGCACTGAGGTAGGGTTCCCAAATGGCCCATGCATCGATGGACTGTTTATCAAACGCGGCACGTGCATCCGCAGGGGGCAGCCAAATTGGTTGAATGTCCTGCCAGCTGAGTCCTGCTTTTTGTAGAACTTTCGCCAGTAACTCATGCGCGCTTGAGCCGCGTTGTACTGCAATCCGCTTGCCTTTTAAGGCCTGTATTGAATCAATGGAACTATTTTTAGCAATCAACAGCGCTTGAGCATTGGCTGGAACTTGTTCATAACCGACATAACTCAGCTCTTTGTCAGCAGCTTGGGCAAAGATCGGTGGGGTATTGCCCACAGAGCCAAAATCAACTGCACCGACGGCCAAGGCTTCTAGCATTTGTGGGCCAGCGGGGAACTCTTTCCATTCAATTTTGGCTTGAGGAAATTGTTGCTCAAATAATTTTTGCTCACGTGCAACCAACAGGTTCAAAGACGACTTTTGGTAGCCAATCGATAGGGTTTTAACTGGAGCTGCTGCCCGCTTTTCAGAAGTATTTATTACTGCCGTGTCTTGCTTTTGGCATGCCCCGAGTCCAAGACTTAAGGTGACAATGCCAATACTGGAAACTGTTTTAAGTGTTTTCATAATGATCTCGTTATTTTTGTTTAATAATGGCAGCGTCAATATTCAGCTGGTTCGGAATGAGTTTTTGTTGATAGAAAGCATCTGCAACGTACTGCTGTTTTTTTGCGACTTCGGCTGAAATGGGCTGAACGCCAAAGCCCATACGACCAATCGAAGTTTGTAAAATGTCTAAAGACAAGCCTGTCGGTTTTTCTAACAATTGGGCTGCTTGTTGTTGATTCTGTTCGACCCACTGTGTGGTGGTGTTGAGTTCATTGACAACCGTTTTTAAAACTTCTGGATGTGCTTCGGCAAACTTACGATCGGCCAAATAGAACTGATGATTACTGACTAAGTTTTCTCCGGTAGCAATCACACGTGCTGAGATTTGGTGTTCAGCGGCAGCAAAGAAGGGATCCCAAATGACCCATGCATCAACTGCACCACGTTCAAATGCGGCACGTGCATCCGATGGTGGAAGATACACCGCTTCAATATCAGAAAGTTTCAGGTTATTCGCTTCTAACACTTTGAGTAGCAGGTAATGCACATTTGAACCTTTGTTGAGTGCAATCCGTTTGCCTTTTAAATCTTGGATGCTTTGAATCTTTGAGTCTTTTTGTACGATCAGTGCTTCTGCTTTAGGTGCAGCAGGTTGGTTGGCAATGTAAACCAAGTTCGAATTTGCAGCTTGTGCGAAAATCGGAGGCGCTTCACCCGCTTCACCAAAGACCACACTGCCGACATTTAAGCCTTCGAGGAGCTGTGGACCTGCAGGAAACTCGACCCATTTGACTTGGACATTTTGTGCTTTAAGCGCCGTTTCTAAAGCGCCACGCTCTTTGACGATAGGCAAAATGCCATATTTTTGAAAGCCAATATTGAGTGTGACGGTCTCAGCTTCTTTTTTCCCACATCCAGATAACATCATGGCACCCACGACTGCTGCAGAAAGAACGCTTGTTTTGATCCAGAACTGTGCTCGAGAAGTGCTCATGTGTTTCATAACTCCAAATAAATAAGGTGAGTGAGTTGGTGAACACATACGCTAATGGGCATTTCTTTTCAGAAAAAATAAGAAATCGGGCTTTAGACATGAAAAAAAAAGATAAAAACAAAAGTGCAAAACTTATGCAAAAAACAGCAATATAAAAAACATAAAATATAAAATTTATTGATGTTAACTTATTGATATTTATTGTTTAAAAGGTATTTTTATTTTTGGAATAAGCTTAGTGTTTCACGCAATATAGCTTTGAGCGATTTTTGCGGTGTTTTCTAGATAAAGATATGAGAAATAAAGATATCCATAATCCTGCAAAAGCCACTTAAAGTGGCTTTTTAAAGACGAGTGAGTTGCGCTGATAGTTGTATAAGGCTTGGCGTGCATTGGGAAGTTCATCGACATTGGCCGTTTCAAAGCCATGTTCTAAGAACCAATGTGCAGTACGTGTGGTCAGTACAAACAACTGTTGAATGCCCATACTGCGGGCTTTACCTTCGAGATAATGCAAAATTTGGCTGCCGCGATTTGATTTGCGATAGCCAGGATCGACTGCGACACAGGCAATTTCGGCACTGCGGATTTCACCCTCTGACGCAGGCAGTGGGTAGAGCGCAGCACAGGCCAAGATCATGCCATCACGTTCAATTACCGCAAATTGCCCAATTTCGTTTTCGAGACGTTCACGTGAGCGATAAACCAAAATGCCTTCTTCTTCAAGTGGGCGTAATAGGTTAATCAGCCCGCCGACATCTTGAATGTTGGCCATACGGACTTCTTCATAATGGGCATCGGTAATCATGGTACCCGAACCATCACGCGTGAAGAGCTCCTCAACCAAGGCACCATCATAAGCATAGGAAATCAGATGGACGCGATGTACGCCGTGCGTCGAGGCTTTTTTGGCACCGCGTAAATGTACCGCAATGTCTGGATTCGAATCTTGGTACTTCTCAATTTGTGCATCGAGCTTGTGTGGTGAAATTTCGCGTTGCAACTGCCCATGTTCATTGAGCAGACCATGTTGTTTGCCCAAGAAAATCAATTTGTCCGCTTTAAGATGAATCGCTGTGCGGGTCGCCACTTCTTCAGCCAGCAGATTGAATACTTCGCCTGTGGTGGAATAGCCAGTTGGCCCGAGCAGCACAATATTGTGATTATCCAAATGGCGTTGAATGGCATCGGTATCGACCGTACGGACTTCGCCGGTTAGCTGAAAATCGACCCCATCGCGAATGCCATAGGGCTTAGCTGTAACAAAATTCCCTGAAACCACATCAATGCGTGCGCCATACATCGGTGAGTTGGCCAGTCCCATGGAGAGTAAGGCTTCAATTTGCAAACGAATCGAGCCCACTGCATTCATCACACAGCCCAACGATTCTCGGGTGGTGACGCGACGATACTGATGAAACGGCGTTTGTAGTTGGCTTTGTTTTAAGTTGTGGTTGATTTGCGGACGTGCCCCATGCACCAAGATCAGGCGAATCCCAAGTGAATGCAGCAGGGCAATGTCGTGAATAATATGTTGAAAGTTATCATGTTGAACGGCTTCACCATCGAACATAATCACAAAAGTTTTATTACGGTGAGCATTGATATAAGGCGCAGAATGTCGAAACCAATGCACATACTGCAAAGTTGTACTGTGATGTGTTTCGATGGAATTTGCGTGCATGCCTGTCTCAAAATGAACTGCTTAGCATGATTTTAATCAAAAATTGCAGAAGAGGAAGCCTTAAATAGAAAAACACCTGATGCAATGTTCAGGTGTTTCATTGGTTATGCGACACAAACCAGAATTAGCCGATAATACGCAGGATACGGTTATTGCGTTCATTGACTAAAACATAGTCACCATTGACCTTATACCATTGTTGGTAGCGTCCAGTGTTGGGTAGGCGGCGTGCTTCGCGGTCACTGACATGATAACGCGATGAGTCATAGCCACGTGGTAAATACTGACCTGAGCGCCAGTCACGGCTTGGGTTAACACGTTTGTTTTGGTAGCGATTGTCATTGTCCCAACGACGGTCATCACGATGATCCCAACGTGAGTCATGATCATGCGAGCGGTCATAGTACTGTGGTGCTGCCATTGCAGATGTTGCCATGAGCGCGCCTAAAGAGAGTGTGATTGCAGTCAGAATTTTTTTCATTGCTTTCGTCCAGTATTAGTCTTGTTTCGATCATTCAAAATTAGCGAATAACTCTAGAGAAAGCGTGAGGGCTATTTAGGTGAATTGTGAAATGTATGAAGAGACTGAGGAGATGGTTGTTTTTCTGCAATGCTTGCAAACAAAAGCTTTGGCACATAAAAAACCTGAAACAACGCCTTCCATGCTGTGCCTGACTGTGGTCTCTTAAGAGGAGTATGTAGTCGTGCTAAAGCGGGTGAAAGGGTGTTGATTCAGGTTTCAATAATAATGTCGCTGAGTTGTACAAAATGAAGCGCAGATTAAAGCCCCATAATGCGCAGAATATTGTTGCTGTCTGCGTCGACTAAGATGTAGTCATTGTTGATTTTGTACCACTGCTGGTTTCGGTTTGGCTTTGGAAGATTATGGTCTTTATATTCGACTTTATAGCCGTTACCACGGTAATGCTGTGGCATGACATAACCTTGTTGCCATTTATGCTGTTGTAAACGTTTGACACCGCGCTCTTCGCGCATACGTCGACGATCTTGCTGATCGTCATCATCTGAATCGCGAAAGTCACGTCCGCGTGGCTCATTGCCATAGCGTGGATGATCGTGGTCAAACTGAGGGGCAGCAGTACCGAGACTGCTTGCCATCAAAGCACTGAAAGAGATTGCCAATACTGTCAAAATCTTTTTCATGTTGAATCCTCATTAAGGTAATTTCATTCTTTCCTATAATGTACGAAAAAAATGCAGAGAAACTGTGAAGATGAATTGGGTATTTATTAACAAATGCAGAGATATTAAGAAGATTATGCCCAATTCTAAGCCTGAATTAAATCATCAATTGCGCTAAAGTCCAAAGCAAACAGTCTGTATCTTCTGATTTTTGACTCATTTTGAGGGCTCAGATCTCCCTTTGTCAAAGAACGCATAGTGCATTATTTAATTCCACTGCTGCGTTAGATGTTGTAATGAACGGATTGAATGAACCACTGCTTCAGCTTGTTTGGCATCCTCCAAAGCACAAATCAGGCTTTCGGGGAGTTGTAAATGATGGATATGACGAATGGTGTCATGTTTACGTTGCAAATCAGCCATGCTGCATCCTTATTTTCAATTCTTGATCAATCAGAATGATAAATAGGAAATGTTGATCTTAAAAACCGAATATTTTTATTAAAGTAATTTAAAAATACGATTTAAAATATCTAGCTAGCCAAGCTGAGTTTTCAACTTGGCTGATTCGGCTTAATAAGCGTAGTTGAGGTCGGTATAATCACTCAATGACTTCTGCACATGCGCTTGGATAAATTCACGTACATCGGCTGCAGTCATCGGTTCACCATTTTTACTGATGGCATGCTCAATGTCGGGCTGACCTTCAATTTTGATGCGATACACAAAGCTTTTCTTTGCTTTGTATTGTTCATCATTCTTAGCAATGACCGTGACGTAATGATAGCTATGTTCAAAGTTCAAGTCGGTATGGGCAAAAACAAACTGGTCGAAAAGTTTCAGTGTGGTGCCATTTTCCAATGCTTGAAGTTCCTCCACAATACTGGCTTCAAACTTCATTCCATATTTCTCTGAAATGGGTTGTTGGTCAATCAACAGGCTAACCATACCATCTTCAGTGGGTTGTACAGTGATGTTGCTCAAGTCCGTCATGGCGTATGCTTCAAAAATGGAGTTGAGCATCAGTATCCGCAAAAATTGAAAAAAGACAACCTTTTCTGAACCTTGAGATCATGTTGCAGATGACTAAGCTTCAGTTTGATACATAAAAAAAGGAAGCCGAAGCTTCCTCTTGAGTGACACATTTTAGTCTTGTGCATCAATACTTTGACCATTCATATGCAAACTGTCATCGCCCATCAAGTACAGATAGGCAGGCATGATATTTTCAGGCGTTGGCAATGTTTTTGGATCTTCATCGGGATAGGCTTTTGCACGCATTGCAGTGCGGGTCGCCCCCGGATTGATACAGTTAAAGCGGATATTCGGTGAGGTATTTTCTTTGGCAAACAGTTGGCTGACCGCTTCAATCGCGATCTTAGACACTGAATATGCGCCCCAACGTTCACGCGTTTCACGTCCGACACCTGAGCTGGCAAAAACCACGGAGGCATGCTCAGATTTTTTCAGGAGTGGCATTAACTCTTGAGTCATAACGAATGGCGCACGCAAGTTGACGGCCATCACATCATCCCAGACATCGACAGGATAATTTTCCAGTTCGGTGCGCTCACCTAAAATGCCCGCATTATGCAAAATGCCATCTAGGCGCCCAAATTGGCGTTCTAAGGTGTCGACCAGTAATTCATAGTCACGAGGAGAGGCGCTCGACAGCTGCAAGGGTAAAATTGCAGGTTGCGGCGCACCTAAGCCTTCAATTTCATCATAAATGACTTCGAGCTTATTTAAGGTACGTCCATGCAGCACCACCGTTGCGCCGTGTAGGGCATAACTTAATGCAGCAGCACGACCAATACCATCGCCCGCACCTGTAATTAAGATGATGCGATCTTTGAGCAGATCGGGGCGAGGTTGATATTCTGAATATTTCATCATTACCTCCTCGTTATTTTGATTTTTTAATTGTGATCAAGTCAGTGAGTTGGACGGTGTAGTTTGACTCACAAGAGACTGAATAACATCGTCCAATTCAGCCACAGTCTTCACTATACAATCTGCCTGCCACGCTGTTAAGTCATCTTTGTGCGCGAATGGTAAATAACCATAAGCCGCCAAAATGGTATACATCTGTGCGTTACGACCCGCATCGATGTCACGTGGATGATCGCCAACATAGATACAGTCTTTAGGCGCAATCGCGATGTGCTTGGCAGCCAAATACATCGGCTCAGGATCAGGCTTGGTCTGCGAGACATCCTCTGGGCAGACCAAAACCGCACAGCGTTCTGTCAAATTCAGCGCGTCTAATAATGCTTCACTGAGCCAGCGTGGTTTATTGGTGACGATGCCCCAAGGAATCTCTTGGTTTTCAAGTTTTTCAATAAGCGGATACATGCCCGAAAACAGGTCAGTATCTACTGCGATATCGGCACCGTAGGTATCTAAAAAACGCTGACGATGTGCCAGAAAAATCGGGTCTTCGACCGCAAGTTCTGGATAAACCAATTTCACCATGGCCCGTGCACCTTCGGAGACTTGGCTACGGATCAGGTCTGCATCGACCACAGCGACGCCTTTTTCATGGCACATGTCTTGAATAATGCGAATAAAGTCGGCGGCAGTGTCGATCAGTGTGCCGTCAAGGTCGAATAAGACGGCTTTCATGCAGCACCTTCTTTGACGGTATAAACCATGTAATTGACATCGACATTTGGCGCTAACCAATAGCGTTTGGTCAAGGGATTGTAATGTAAACCCGTCATGTCTTTCAGTTTGAGCCCTGCGCCGCGAATATCATGTGCCAGTTCTGAGGGCTTAATGAATTTTTGATAATCGTGGGTGCCTTTGGCTAACATGCGCAGGACATATTCAGCGCCAATAATGGCAAACAGGTAGGCTTTGGGATTACGGTTAATGGTGGAGAAGAATACATGACCACCTGGTTTCACCAGTTTATGGCAGGCTTCAATGATTGAGGCTGGATTGGGCACGTGTTCCAACATTTCCATGCAGGTCACAATATCGTATTGTCCTGCTTGTTCTTCTGCGAGCTGCTCCACTGGAATTTGGCGATATTCGATATGCTCAACACCTTCTTGTTCTGCATGTAAACGTGCCACATTCAGAGGGGCTTCGCCCATATCAATGCCGAGCACATTTGCTCCACGACGTGCCATACTTTCAGCTAAAATTCCGCCACCACAGCCGACATCAAGGACTTTTTTTCCATTGAGTCCACCTGCATGTTCATCAATCCAGTTTAAGCGTAGTGGGTTGATCATATGTAAAGGGCGGAACTCCGAGTGCTGATCCCACCATATGGCAGCAAATGCTTCAAATTTGGCAATTTCTTGTGGATCAACATTCAGTTGCGACATCGTCGGCACCTCAATTTAAGTCATGATATTTAAAACGTTCAATAGGGCTTAGTGTAGCGTTTATTCTAGAAAAAGCGATAAAAGCCTGAAAAAAGTTCACAGAATGAAAACGAATTTGGCATATTTGATTTATAGTATTTGCATAAACTTATCATAATGATTTTGAGGACAATAAGTTCAATGAAAAAACTCCTTTTGAGTGGCTTAGCAACCGCTGTTTTCGCAATTTCGGGCAGTGCAATGGCTGCAAATTTTGTGGCAGGTCAGGACTATATCGTCGTACCAACACCTGTACAGGTGGAAGTGCCAGGAAAAATTGAAGTCCGCGAATTCTTTTGGTATGGCTGTGGTCACTGTTTTAAACTTGAACCGCATATGCAGACTTGGTTGAAAAAACTACCGAAAGATGTACGTTTTGTGCGTACCCCAGCAGCCATGAATCCAGTGTGGGAACAAGCGGCGCGAGCTTATTATGTGTCTGAGGCCTTGGGTGTGCGTAAAAAGACTCACCTGACGTTATTCCATGCCATTCATGATCAAAATCAACCGATTCTAGAGCAACCTGCTTTAGCCAAGTTCTATACTCAGTTTGGTATTCCAGAAGCGAAATTTAACAGTACGTATAAATCATTTGCGATTACTTCAAAAATTGCCCAAGCACAAGACTTAGCCAAGCGCTATCAACTCAGTGGTGTTCCTGCGGTGACGGTGAATGGTAAATATATTGTGCAAGGTGAAGATGCTAAAGTGACTCAAGTCGTGGATTACTTGATTGAAAAAGAACGTGCTGCAAAATAAGCTTAATCTGTTTTAAGTCCTTATTAAGTTAAAAAGCCTGCGTCAGCAGGCTTTTTTATGGGTTAAAAACGTTTATTGCGCGGCTGATGCAGGCTGCAATAAATCCTCATAACGTAGCTCAATTTTTCTTAAGGTTTTTAAGCGCCACAGTTGATGACGGGCTTCGGCTTCATAGCCATTAAAGGCCAAGAGTTTGGCAAATTTGGTCAAATCATAGGGAATCGGGTAGTTCAGCACCATTTCCTCATAGTCACGAATTTGCTCAGGGCTGACTTTGCTGTATGGATTTAACTGAATCCATTCAATGCGGCGGTTAAACTCCGACAGCAGTAAAATATGATCGTGATTGGTGAACTTTTCAGGAGTCTGTTCATAACGTGAAGCTTGATTCAGCTTCGGTACCATCAACTCATAGTCACGAATAATCAGTGCGACCAAGACCACACAGACAGTAAATGTAATCGGCATGGCAAAGCTCGGTAAAGTCCACGTTTTCACTTTTTGCTGAGATTGAATAATGCCTAGAATCAATCCGATTGGCAGCAAGAAATAAGCGTAGAACAACGGAAATTCGAGCATACCGTGAATCAGTAAAGCGCCGACCATCAGAAGGCCAATCACAGATTCGAGCGATGTTGCATGCTTTTGCAGTTGATAGCCCCAATAGCTGAGATAGGCAAAAAATGGAATCGCAATCACTAATCCATTCCACACAATAAAGTCGAGAATAAAGTTGTGCGCACTTTTCACCCAAACGGGGCCTTGGAACTGATCACTGATTAGGGTGTAAGCCACACTGGTTTGATGCCAACCATAGCCAAACCAAGGTCGCTCAGCAATGGCATGGAGCATTTGTTGCCAAATCACAAGACGTGACATATCGCCCGTTGCCCGTGCAACTGCATCACGGGTTTGGGTCACTTCGACATTAGACAGTTGAGCCAAAAGGTGATTGAGCTGTGGAATAAACGCAGTGAATGCAATGAACAACGCAAACCATGCAAGGGCACTATACCACTTCAGTTGAACCACACCCTTGTACTGTTGATAGAGCAAATACAGCAGTACGCAAATGCTTGCGACCCATGATGTGCGGGACTGACTCAGGGCTACCGCAAATAACATCAATGCAGCACTGACGCACAGCAGAATCGAGTTGAATTTTTTCTTTTCAAATAGGTACAGTGTGCCGAGTAAGGACAGAATCAGAAAGCTCGCCATATTGTTCGGCTGAGCAAAGTTGGCATAAGGACGATTGCTTTGTAAAGTGGTCATGCCGGGAATGTACTGTTCAATATTGAGCCATTGGCAAGTGGCGATGAGCGCTGTTACCAGACCGACCGACCAAAATACACTACACAGACCACTAAATAATTGCTCACGTTCTAAGGGTTTTTGGCTCAGGTTAAAACCTAAAACCATACTCAGCCAGAATGCAAAGATATATAAGCCACACATCAGTGCTTTGCTGAAAAAGAACAGCTCGCCAAAACCGTACTGAATGAAGGGCACCAGACTCAATAGCAATAGTGGCAGACTCACTTTCGGGAGCAAGAGTTTTTCTTTTAAAAATAAGGCAGAGAGTGCAAATAAAGATAAAAATGCAAACAATTCACCTGTATAGGTGACCCAAGGGCGATAATGAATGGGCAATAGCCATGCCAAGGCAATACAGACACTCGCCGCTAAAAAAAGAAAAAAACGCATAGGAGCTACAGATGAAAAAACTGGCTCTATGATAGTGAAAAAGCATCCAAGTTTGAGTAAAGCGCATTAAAAATTTTGTAATACACCAAAATTGCGTCTGCGAGCGGCTTAATGCAAAGTCGGATTGGCGTGTTTGGTTTGAGCAGATGGTCGTTGCCAATTGGAGATTCCACGGAACATGAGTTGAATCTGCACGATGGTTTGCAGTTTAAATGCAGCCTGCTGCTGTTGGAGTTTATCGAGAGCTACATCTCGACTCAAACCAATCCAGCGCATGGCCCAGTTAAAGGAGGCATCCATTAAAATATTGGCCAATACTTTGAGGTCTTCGCTGTCATGAATATGTTGCATGCTTTCAATACGGGTTAGTTCATGGGCGAAGTCATCGATTAAAAAGGCAATTTCTCGCTCAACGGCTGCACGGATCAAGGCTGACCCACCCCAACGTTCTCCAATCAAGAAAATCCACTGTTCAGGATGTTGCTCTACAGCATGAAAAAATAGATCTAAACTATGCTCAATCGTGGCATGTGGACCATAAACATAGCTTTGTCCTAATTGCGTCAACATACTTTTGATGTGGAGCGCAGCTTGATCGACCAGTTCAAGTCCCAGCTCATCCAAATCATTAAAGTGACGATAAAAAGCGGTCGGTACTAACCCTACTTGGCGAGTGACTTCACGCAGACTAATGCGAGCAAAGGAACGTCCAGAGGTGCTGAGTTGTAATGCAGCATTCAGCAAAGCTTGGCGGCTTTGTTGTTTACGTTCTTCTCGAATCGACATAGATGATTGCCTCAGCCTCTTTTAAGCTTCAGTTTAACAAAGAATATGGATGGGTAGGGAAACAGGCGATCAATTACAAATGCAATGCAGTCAGACAAATGCTTTGGGTCTGCTTCTGCTATACTATGCGCCAACCTATTTAGTCAGATGAAGGGCGTATTATGCGTATCGACCAACGAACATTAGATCAATTACGTGATGTCACCATTACTCGTAACTACACACGTTATGCGGAAGGTTCGGTATTGGTTGAGTTTGGTCATACCAAAGTTCTTTGTACGGCAAGTATTGATAACTCAGTACCACGCTTTTTAAAAGGCAAGGGTCAGGGTTGGGTAACCGCCGAATATGGCATGTTGCCACGTTCGACGCATACCCGCAGTGACCGTGAGGCTGCGCGTGGTAAGCAAAGTGGTCGTACTCAAGAAATCCAACGTTTGATTGGTCGTAGTCTACGTGCCATGGTGGATTTAAAAAAATTAGGTGAAAACACCATTACCATCGACTGTGATGTGATTCAGGCAGATGGCGGTACACGTACTGCTGCGATCACTGGTGCTGCGGTGGCTCTCATTGATGCGATGAATACGTTGCTTGAGAAAAAGAAAATTAAGCAAGATCCATTAAAAGGCTTAGTGGCTGCAATTTCAGTCGGTATTTTCCAAGACGAAGTGCTTTTAGACTTGTGCTATGAAGAAGACTCAAACTGCCAAACTGATTTAAACGTGGTCATGACCCAAGCTGGCGAATTTATTGAAATTCAAGGCACGGCAGAAGATAAACCATTTACCCGTGTACAGTGCAATGCCATGTTAGAAATGGCAGAAAAGGGCATTCAAGAATTGGTGAAAAAACAACAGCAAGCACTGGGTTGGTAAGTTTTAACCAAATAAAAAAACGCACTTGAGAGTGCGTTTTTTATTGGGTGTCGTTTGATACAAGTTGTTGAAACTAAGCATTAAAACGCATAGAAAGGTCGACTGCTTTGACATCTTTGGTCAATACACCCATCGAAATATAATCCACGCCTGTAGTTGCGACTTCACGCAAGTTGGCAATGGTGATATTCCCTGACGCTTCCAGTTTACAACGTCCAGCAACATGCTTGACCGCATCAATCATTTGTTGCTGGCTAAAGTTATCTAACATCACGATATCGGCTTGGGCTTCCAATGCTTGGTCTAATTCAGCCCAAGTTTCAACTTCGACTTCGACAGGTTTGCCTGGGGCAATTTGATGCGCTTTGGCAATGGCTTGAGCAATGCCACCTGCTGCCATGATGTGATTTTCTTTAATTAAAAAAGCATCGAATAAACCTAAACGGTGGTTTTGACCACCACCGACCGCGACAGCATATTTTTGGGCAATACGCAGACCCGGTAGGGTTTTACGGGTGTCGAGCAACTTGGTGTTTAAGCCATCGAGCTGTTTGACATATTCCGCAGTTTTGCTGGCCACAGCAGATAGCGTTTGTACAAAGTTGAGTGCAGGGCGTTCAACCGTAAGTAAGCTGCGTGCTGAACCCGCCAGTTTAAAAATGGTTTCATTGGCACGAACCAGATCGCCATCATTTTTGAGCCACGTGATTTGTACACTTGGATCAAAAGCTGCAATTAATGCATTAACCCAAGGTTGACCAGCAAGAATCATGTCTTCACGGCTAATAATGGTCGCAGTCGCTTGTTCATCTTCAGGCGTCAAAAGCGCCGTAATGTCGCCATCACCGATGTCTTCTTGTAATGCTTGTTGAATATTCAGTTGAATAGATTGTTCAAGCAGTTGCTGCGATATGCTCATCCGATTGTCCGTATCTTTATAGAAGCCATGAAAATTGCGCAATATATTAGCATTTTTCCTGAAAAAGGCGTGAAAATTTCAAAATCAAACGCTGACCAATTTGAGAAATGACGGGGAAAGATTTAGCATGAGAGACATTAAAAAAGATTGCCCAAAGGGCGTAATGGGTTTGAGGAATAAAAATATGCAGGTCATTCCGTCGTTTCAAGTGCAAGCAGGGCAACTGCTGGGAGCGAGACAAATTCCATCGCCTAATTTTAACGCACGTCCTGCTGATACTGAGATTCAACTGATTGTCATCCATAATATCAGTTTGCCTCCCTCACAATTTGGTGGCGGCTATATTGAACAATTTTTTCAAAATCAATTGGATTGGTCAGTACATCCATATTTTCAAACTATTCAAGGCATGCAAGTCTCAGCGCATTTACTGATTTTAAGAAGTGGCGAAGTCTTACAATTTGTCAATTTTAATGACCGTGCATGGCATGCAGGACGCTCAAGCTATCTGGCCAAGAAAGAGTGCAATGATTATTCGATTGGCATTGAGCTGGAGGGTAGTGATGACTTGCCTTTTGAAGATGCCCAATATGAAACATTGGTACACGTGACGGCCTGTTTACAACAGGCCTATCCTCAAATTCAGCAGCATTTGGCAGGACATTCCGATATTGCGCCAGGACGTAAGACCGATCCAGGCGCATTTTTTGATTGGTTAGGCTATCGAAATCGTTTGCAGCAGTTAAAAAGTCAATGAATTGAGAGTCAACAACAACATTAAACAATCAAATATTCGCTGAAGTTTCATTACAATAGCGGCAAATGAAAAACTAGGTGGATACGATGGCGCTGTGGCGGTCAACCGTAATTGTAAGTGCAATGACCATGCTTTCTCGGGTCTTGGGTTTGGTACGAGACATTGTCTTACTAAATGTCTTTGGTGCAGGGAAAGATTTCGATACCTTTGTTGTGGCCTTTCGTATCCCGAACTTCTTCCGTCGGTTATTTGCTGAGGGAGCATTTTCACAGGCGTTTATTCCAGTACTGACCGAATATAAAACTGGGCGTACCCATGCGGAAGTTCAAATTCTGATTAGCCGAGTCTTTGGTTGTTTGATGACCGTTATGACGGCTTTAACCTTCCTCGCTATGGTCGCCGCTCCAGCGGTGCTTTACATCTATGCACCAGGCTTCCATGCCGATCCAGAGAAGTTCGACCTCGCGGTTTCAATGTTCCGCCTTACCATTCCTTATTTATTGTTTATGTCGTTGACGGCATTTGCCAGCAGTATTTTAAATAGTTATGGTTCCTTTGCTTCGCCCGCCTTTTCACCAGTATTGCTGAATGTTGCGATGATTGCGGGGGCATGGTGGCTGACGCCGTATATGGCAGAACCGATTATGGCACTCGGTTGGGCGGTGATTGCTGCGGGTGTATTGCAACTGGCGATCCAAATTCCTGAACTTTGGCATAAAAAGTTACTGATTCCGCCGAAAGTCGATTTTAAACATGAAGGGGTGGATCGCATCATGAAATTGATGCTGCCTGCGCTATTTGGTGTTTCTGTCACGCAAATCAACTTACTCCTGAACACCATTTGGGCTTCGTTTATGCAAGATGGTTCAGTGTCATGGTTGTACAGTGCGGAACGCATGACCGAGTTACCTTTGGGCTTGATTGGGGTAGCGATCGGCACGGTGATTTTACCCGCATTGTCGACCCGTCATGCAGAGCAAGATATGTCGAAGTTTCGTGGCATGATGGATTGGGCTGCGAAGGTGATTGTTTTGGTGGGGGTGCCTGCCAGTATTGCACTGTTTATGTTATCGACCCCCATTATTCAGGCCCTGTTCCAACGCGGTCAATTCACCATTGAAGATACGCAAATGACGGCTTTGGCGCTGCAATGTATGAGTGCTGGGGTGATTTCATTTATGTTGATTAAGGTCTTTGCACCTGGATTTTATGCGCAGCAAGACACCAAAACGCCAGTCCGTGTCGGTTTAATGGCCGTTGCCGCAAATGCGATTTTAAACGTGGTGTTTATTGGCTTCTTTAAATTGATTGACTGGCAGGCAGAGCATATGGCTTTGGCTTTAGCTTCTTCGGGCTCTGCTCTGGTGAATGCGGGGATGTTGTATTTCTATCTACACAAGCGCGATATTTTCCGTTTTGGCGCACACTGGAAAAAACTGTTTATCCAGTTTGGTATTTCTAACGCCGTGATGATTGTGGCTTTGTGGTATGCATTGACTTGGTATAATGGTGATGTGTCACAGTGGATTCGCGTTGCCGAAGTGATCGGGCTGTGCGTGGTCGGCGTTGTGGCTTATGCGGTTGGTTTGCTTCTAACAGGCTTTAGACCACGTCATCTCAAACATGAAGCCTAAAACAAGCGGAGTTCGCAGCTTAAAAAAGCATGGCTTGATTTGAAAATGATTGAAATTAATAAAAAGCCTGATCACGAAGATCAGGTTTTTTATTTTGTATATAGCATTACCTTTGCATTGCTACCTTATTTTGGCAACACTTCAATCAGTTCCACATCAAAAATCAAGGTACTATTCGGTTCAATCACATCGCCTGAACCAATTTGGCCATAGCCCAGTTTAGCGGGAATAAAGAAGCGATATTTTGCGCCTTCTTTCATTAGCTGTAAGCCTTCAGTCCAACCTTGAATCACTTGGCTGACTTGAAACTCCGCAGGCTGTTGGCGTGCAATCGAGCTGTCAAAAACGGTTTGATCAATCAAACGTCCTTCATAATGGACTTTGACTTTGCTGTTGGCCTTAGGTGACTTGCCTTGGCCTTGTTGTAAAACCATATACTGCAAGCCTGAAGCCGTCGTTTTTACCTCTGCTTTTTTCGCATTTTCAGCTAAAAAGGCTGCACCAATTTTGGCATTTTTATCAGCCAGTTGCTTAACTTCTAATAACTGTTTTGCCTCGGCTTGGCGTTTATATTGGGTGAGTACACGCGCCATTTCTTCATCGCTTAATGACGCAGCTTGGCCTTTAGATGCTTCACGTAACCCTTGTACAAAAGCATCGAGATCTAAATCTTGAATTGACTCGGCATTGCTCCGACCCATGAGATAGCCAAAGCTATAACCGACTTGTTGGTTGATGCTGCTTTTATTATTAATCGGTGCAGCAAAAACAGGTGTAGAAAGTAACAAGCCACAGAGTAATGTTGTTTGAATTTTCATATCGTATTCTCAATAAAATAGGAGAGCAAAAGCTCTCCTTTGATTGACTTGTCTTATTTTACTTTGATCAGTTCAACATCAAAAATAAGCGTGCTGTTGGCTGGGATCATGCCGGGTACACCTTGTGGGCCGTAGCCTAAGTTAGAAGGGATGTAAAGTGTCGCTTTCCCACCTTCTTTCATGAGTTGTAGACCTTCAGTCCAACCTGGAATGACTTGATTTAATGGGAACTCAATTGGCTCGCCACGTTCAAGTGAACTATCAAAGACTTTACCATCGACCAGTTGGCCTTTGTAATGCACGGTCACGACAGAGCTGGCAGAGGGTTGCTTGCCTGTGCCTTCTTGCGTAATTTTGTACTGTAAGCCTGACGCTGTGGTTTTCACCCCAGGTTTTTTCGCATTTTCAGTTAAGAAGCTGTCACTGGTTGTTTGTGCTTGCTTCGCATCATTGGCCTGTTTTTGCTGCATTTCTTGTTGGAACTGCTCATAAGCTTGTTTTAATTCTTCTTCGCTATAGGCGGGTTGGCTACGGGCATGACCGGCACGGACACCGATTAAAAAACTGTTAATATCGAGTTCTGGTGGAGTTTGATGAGCAACCTCATAACCCAGTGCATAGCTAATTTTTTCTACGGCAGATGCATTTTGTGAAACTTGGGCTTCGGCTGAAGCTGGGTGTTGAGATGCATAATAAACGGGAACCAGTGCAGCACCGCCTAGAATAACAGCTACAGCAATGGGTAAGGCTTTACTCATGTGAAATTTTTCCTAATTCTATTACATTCAAAAAGTTTTTTAGCATCTTAGCAGACTTCATGAATGACGTGTTTTGTACCACCAGTACATTTTCAAATTAATATATGCCGAAGTCCTTAAAAAAACTATAAGGATTTGAATATATAAACGTTTGTCATACAAAATAAAAAGCCAGAAATCAAGTTCTGGCTTTTTATCGGTTAGAGGATGTATTTAGTCTAATTCTTTATTGGCTTTATAGGCATAAGCATAATTATAGCCATAGCCATAGCCATAGCCTGAACTTGAACGCTGAATATCGTTTAGAATGAATCCATTGACTTTCACACCAGCTTGTTCAAAGCGATTCAGGGTCAATTCAAGCTCCTTCATCTGCGTTTTCGCATAACGGGCAATCACTAAGTTAACACCTGTGTATTGAGAAATAATGATGCCATCCGTCACGGCTAAGACTGGTGGAGTATCGATAATCACATGATCAAATTTCTCTGACATTTGCTCTAATAGATTTTTAAACTGGTTAGAGCTTAGTAGTTCAGAAGGATTCGCAGGACTTTTCCCGCGAGAAATTACACTTAAGCCAGGTACTTCTGTATGACGAATGACTGTTTCTAAACTTTGTTGACCATTGAGTAACTCTGTTAAGCCAGGTTGTGTGTCGAGATTAAAATACTTGTGTAAATAACCGCGACGTAAGTCTGCGTCTATGATTAATACGCGTTTGTCACTTTGCGCCAAAATTGTGGCTAAATTCGTTGAGATAAAGGATTTACCAACTTCTGGCGCAGGGCCTGAAATTGTGATTAGATTATTTCGGGCAGAGCTTAGCGCGAAATGAATGGCTGTACGCATACTTCTTAAGCTCTCAATAGCGATATCATCACTATTTTTAACAGCCAGAATAGGAATATTCTTTTTCTTCTTTAAAATATTAATACGGCTTTCTTGTACAGGTGAACGAGGAACCGTTGCATACACGGGCAGATCCAACTCATTTTCGATTTGAGAGGAGTCTTTGATCCCTGAACGCATCATATTACGTAATAATGCCAAGAGTGTACCGAGGAAACCACCTAAGAAAATAGAGAGAATTAAAATCTGTAATTTCTTCGGTGCAATTGGCTCAATCGGTTCCACTGCTGTATCGACAATACGAACATTTCCAATCTCGCCCGCTTTTGCAATTCGTAGCTGTTGATAAGAGTTAAGTAGGGCAGTATATAGCTGCTGTTTGACTTCAACTTCACGGTAAAGCTGTAAATAACGACGTTGTAAATCTGGTAGTTCTTTTAATGTCGCATTTAACTCACCAATTTTTTTATTAATAGCTCCTAGTTGCGCATTCATTTGCTGCATGACTGGATGTTCAGCAGTATATTTGGCTGAGGCTTCAGCCACTTTCTGTTCCAGTTCAGCTTTTTGGGTTTCCAGGGTCACGCTTTGGGTCAGATACAGCTCTGATTCTTTGGTGACATCGACCGTATTGTACTGCTGGCGGAAACGGTTAAATTCACGTTCAGCCACATCGAGTTGCTGTTTCAGTTCAGGCAGCTGATCTTCCAGGAATTTTAAGGTTTGTGCGGTTTCAGCCGAGCGACGTTCAATATTCTGTTGACTATAGACCGCTAAAATGGCATTGAGCACCTGGGTAATATGCTGCTTGTCAGTACCCTGGTAGTTGAGGCCCAGCACACCGGTCAGTTTGCCTTTTTCGGCCACCGAATAGTCAGCGAGCAAGCTGCGAACCGCAGCAGGCAGGCTTTGCTTTTGGATCAGGTAAGTAGTATCAAAGCTGTCCTGACTATAAATACCGACTTTCCATAGGCCATACTCAGACTGTAACTGGCTGGTCTGGTTCAGTGGGGCAGAAAAGACCACCTGTTCTGTGGCTGAATCCGTTAAACTAAATTTACCTTGCGAGAAACGAAGCAGCAGATTTTTATCGCGGTAGTAATCTGGAATCTCAAAGCTGCGTACATCAAAACTTTTCTGGTTGTCTTTAAACAGCACGGATTTGCCCGAATATTCACTGTCATACTCGTGCTTATTCAGTAAGCGGTTCCAGAAACTGTCTTCTGTACCGTGAATGCGAATATTTAAATTCAGGCGATCAATGACGGTACCAAGCACCAGACGCGATTTTAAAATCTCAATTTCGGCCTGAGCCGGTGATTTCTGCTCAATCATATCGGACAAATCGCCCAATAAGGCTGCAGATGCCCCTTTATTTTCTTCGACTTGAACCAGTGCATCGACCTGATAGGTATTCGGTGTGGTTCTTAAATAAAGTAAGGCACAGACCAAACTTAAAATGACACAGAGAGCAATCAGTTTCCACTGGGCAATTAAGGAGAAAAACAATTCCTTCAGGTCAATGGTATCTTCTGTATTGGTATTTTGGCTCATAGTCTTTTATTCGAAAGTTAAATATATTTTTTCCAGTCTGCAATGCAGGCCTGAATTAGCTGGCAGGTGTCATCAAATACTGTCTGATCATGCTGGTAAGGATCGGCCACATTTTTACTTTGCCAGTGGCCGAGCCTAAAGGTTTTACCTTTGGCATAGGGCCAGGTCTGTTCCACATGTTTTTGCTGGTTCTGACTCATCACTAAAATCAGGTCGGCTTTCTTGACCAGCTCGGCATTCAGCTTGCGGGCCACATGCGGGCTCATATCAATCCCTAGACGCTGCATGCACAGGCTGGCTTTGTCATCGGCTGCATGACCGACCAGCCCGGAAATACCGGCAGACTCAATATGTAAATGCGGAAATTCCTGTTTTAAAAAGTATTCCGCCATTGGGCTACGGCAAATATTGCCAATACAGACCACCAGAATATTGTTAATTTTCATTATTTACCCAAATTATCTAGTTGATAAACGACACTAGAGAAAGGAATAAGTTGATTTACGACACGTTGCCAGCGCGCAAGGCCCGATGCATCGACATAGACAATATCATTACTGCGCATTTTAAACTGATTGGCCAGACCAAAGTCGGCAATACTGCTTAAATCCAGATGATAGACTTCAGTTTGCGCACCACTTGGTTGACTGCGTAGCACATAAATTTTGCTACGGCTGGCCGACAGTGGATTGAGACCTTCGCTTTCGCCGAGTACATCACTCAGGCTCATGCCTTGATCACGCATAGGGAGCGATTGATTTTTACCCGATTCACCCATGACATAAATTTTTTGGTTTTCACGGTTGTTGACATACAAGGTGTCATTCGGTTGAATGAGTAAGTTGTGCAATGACAAGCCTGCTTTTTCCAACTCTACGGTATTGAGTTGATAGCTATGCCCCTGACGGACTAAAGTCATTGAGGCATTGTTACCTTGTTGGGCATTGACCCCGCCTGCCATACCCAGTGCGGTATAGACACTCACAGGTTGATCATTTAAATAGAATTGCCCGCCTTTCATGACATTACCTTGTACCGAGTATCGCTGCCCTTGGTAAGACAAAACTCGTACAATCACGTCTGGGGTTTTTAAATAACGTGCCAATTGACCGCGCAACTCACGATTCACTTGCGCTAAAGATTTACCTGCAGCTTTATAACGCCCGATAATCGGAAACTGAATATAACCCTGTGAGTCAATTTGATAGCCGTTAGATTGAATCGCTTGCTCATTGTTGATGTTATTGGTAGGTGGAGTAATTTCTGGATAGGCCCATAAATAAATAGAGAGAATATCACCTGAACTTAAACGGTATTGGCGTTGAGGTGTATTGAATAGATGCGCATAGTCTTGTTGAATATTGTGAACTGCAGGCTGTACCGCAAGCATTGAGTCTTGGGTGAGTTTAATCACATTGACCGCTGTACCCAAGTCGGTGGTGTAAACCCCTTCGCGAGGTAAGTCGTAGGTTTGTAAACCAGAGGTGACAGCGCACCCCGTAGTGGCAATGCCACATGCCAATAAAATAGCCAGTTGAAAGTGTCGCACGCGAGATCCCATTATTAATTTTTTAAAATCGTTTTGGATAAATTGCTGTCATTTTACCGAACTTGTGAAAGAGGTATATAGCAATTTGTAACCATTTTGCATATTTGGCAGAATCTTAAAGTAGAAAAGAGAATTCTTAAAAACTTATGAAGTTATTCTAAATAGAAAAAGTGAATATTCACAAAAATCATACATTGCAATCTTTTTCACGTCACTTGAGCACAAATCATAATAGAAATTTCATAAATTTCTGCTAGTATCCCTGCCGAAAGATTCATTCTTCATAAAATACAGATATAAATTAAAGGCGCTAAAATGCTACAACTCTCTGAGCTAAAAATTGCCGTTATTGGTTTAGGCTATGTCGGTTTACCTTTGGCAGTTGAATTCGGAAAAAAATTGCCAGTGGTGGGTTTTGATATTCATCAAAAACGCATACAAGAATTAAAAAATGGGCAAGATCACACTTTAGAAGTGTCTCCAGAAGAACTTAAACAAGCAACACAACTGACTTATTCCGCTAATTTAGATGATTTGAATAGCTGCAATTTTTTTATTGTGACTGTTCCAACGCCAATTGATGAATTTAAACAACCTGATTTAACCCCACTTATTAAAGCCTCTACCAGCATTGGGAGAGTACTCAAAAAAGGCGATGTGGTGGTGTATGAGTCTACGGTATACCCAGGTGCAACTGAAGAAGCTTGTATTCCAGTTTTGGAACAAGTGTCAGGCTTAAAATTTAATCAGGATTTTTTTGCAGGCTATAGCCCAGAACGGATTAACCCAGGCGATAAGCTACACCGAGTCACCAATATTTTAAAAATCACTTCAGGCTCTACTCCAGAAGTAGCAGATTTTGTAGATCAGGTTTATAACTTGGTGATTGAAGCAGGTACACATAAAGCCGCGAGTATAAAAGTGGCTGAAGCAGCCAAGGTCATTGAAAATACCCAGCGTGATGTGAATATTGCTTTAATTAATGAATTGGCCGTTATTTTTAATAAGTTGGGTATAGATACTGAAGCGGTATTGCAGGCTGCGGGAACCAAGTGGAATTTTTTACCTTTCCGTCCAGGTTTAGTCGGTGGGCACTGTATTGGGGTGGATCCATATTATTTAACCCATAAAGCGCAGTCTATCGGTTATCACCCTGAAATTATTCTGGCAGGTCGTCGTTTAAATGATGGTATGGGGGCTTATGTGGTTACCCAGCTGGTCAAGGCGATGATCAAGAAAAAAATTCAGGTCGAAGGTGCCAAGGTTCTGGTTTTAGGCTTAAGCTTTAAAGAAAACTGCCCAGATATTCGTAATACTAAAATTATTGATATTGTGACTGAACTGAAAGAATATCAAATAGATGTAGATGTATATGACCCTTGGGTAGATGTGCAGGAAGCCGAGCATGAATATGGCATTCGCCCTTTACAGTCAGTGAGTGACAATAGCTATGATGCGATTATTTTAGCGGTGGCGCATGAGCAGTTTAAACAGATGGGTGCAGCGCAAATTCGTGCTTTGGGTAAACCAGCGCACGTACTCTATGATTTAAAATATGTGTTAGATGCGAAAGAAGCCGATATTCGACTCTAAGTAAAGTGCAAATAAATAAAGAATAAGGAATGACAGGTTAATGAGCCAATATCAAACAGTATGTGAGCAATTACAACAGGCACCAAAAATTTGGTTAGTGACAGGCGTGGCGGGTTTTATTGGCTCAAATTTACTGGAAACCCTTTTAAAGTCGAACCAAAATGTGGTGGGTCTGGACAATTTTGCCACAGGTCATCAGCATAATCTGGATGAAGTGCAAAGTCTGGTCAAGCCTGAACAGTGGGCAAACTTCAAGTTTTATGAAGGTGATATCCGTAATTTTGAAGATTGCCAGACAGCATGTGTAGGTGTGGACTATGTCTTGCATCAGGCTGCTTTAGGTTCTGTACCACGTTCGATTGCTGACCCGATTACCACCAATGCAGCCAATATTACCGGCTTTTTGAATATGTTGACGGCTGCACGTGATGCTAAAGTATCTAGTTTTACTTATGCCGCCAGCAGTTCAACTTATGGTGACCATCCGGCATTACCAAAAGTTGAAGACAATATTGGTAAGCCGCTTTCACCTTATGCGGTCACCAAATATGTAAATGAGCTGTATGCGGAAGTATTTGCACGGACGTATGGTTTTAAAGCGATTGGTTTGCGTTACTTCAATGTTTTTGGCAAGCGTCAGGACCCGAATGGGGCTTATGCTGCAGTCATTCCAAAATGGACCGCAGCCATGATTGCTGGTGGTGATGTCTTTATTAATGGCGATGGCGAAACCAGTCGCGATTTCTGTTTTATTGAAAACACGGTGCAGGCCAATATTCTGGCAGCCACTACGCAAAATGATGAAGCTAAAAATCAGGTTTATAATGTGGCAGTGGGAGACCGTACCACGCTAAATGATTTGTTTAATGCCATTAAAGCTGCGTTAAGTGAAAATGATGTGATTTATATGAAAGAACCTGTATATCGTGATTTTCGTGCTGGAGATGTAAGACATTCTCAAGCTAGTATTGAAAAGATTAAAAGCTTATTAGGTTATCAGCCACAATTTGTAATTGCACAAGGAATTGATCAAGCTATGCCTTGGTATATCAATTTCAGTAAGTAAATATGCTAAATAGAATTAAGGTACTTAAAAATCGTTTAAGTGATAATAAAGATGGTAAGGCTTTAGCCAGTAACTTTGGTTATCTGATGATAATGCAAGTTACTGGCTATATCTTTCCATTACTCACTATTCCTTATTTAGCACAAGTAATAGGGGTGGACGGTTTTGGTAAAATTGCCTTTGCAGCAGCAGTAATAGTTTGGTTTCAGACAATTACTGATTGGGGTTTTAGTTATACTGCAACCCGTGATGTTGCGCGTAATAGAGATAATTTAGAAAAAGTTTCTGAAATTTTTTCTAATGTACTCTGGGCTAAAAGTTTACTCGCTTTAATTTCTTTCATTATACTTTTCATTCTTACTGAATTTATTTCTTATTTAAAAGATAATCAAACATTATTATTTATTACATTTATGCTTATACCAGCTAAAATTTTATTTGCTGACTGGTTTTTTCAAGCTATAGAAAAAATGAAATTTATTACAATTTTTGATTTAATTTCTAAAGCTATTTTTACAGCATGTATTTTTTTATTTGTTAAAGAAAAATCTGATTTTATTTTACAACCTTTATTTTTAAGTCTAGGTTCAATATTAGTAGGTATAGTTTCATTATACTTAATTATTTTTAAATGGAAGGTTAAAATATTACCTCCTAAATATAAAGAAACTCTGATAACCTTAAAAAATAGTAAGGATATATTTATTAATAATATAGTGCCGAATTTTTATAATAGTTTTTCATTAGTGCTACTTGGTTTTTGGGGAGGTAGTGTAGCAAATGGTTTACTAGATGCAGGTAGTAAGTTTGCAAATATTGCTCAGCAATTCATTAATATTATTTCACGTGTATTTTTTCCATTTTTATCTAGGAAGGCAAATAAACATAATATCTATGTTAAGATTAATATTTCTATATCAATAGTCGCTTCTATAGTTTTGATCTTAGTAGCTCCTTTTATTATAAAGATTTTCTTTACACCTGAGTTCTATCAATCGATTATTGTTCTGCAAATTATAGCCTGTTCCTTAGTGTTTTTAGCATTAAGTAGTACTTATGGAGTTAATTATATGATTATCCATGGGTATGAGAGATCTTTAAAAAATATTACGGTTATAAGCTCTTTAATAGGATTTACATTATGTTTTCCATTAATCTATTTTTATGATTTTATAGGAGCGGCTATTACAGTTACATTAACTAGAGCTATCCTAGGTTTAAGTATAATGTTTAAAGCTAAAAGTATTAAGAGGATAAGTGTTTAAAAATGAAAAGGGATGCTTTAGATGCTTAAAGGTAATTTTATATTCTCGAATAAGTTAATTCTTTTTATAAATCTTTTAATTCAGATCTAAGGTTAATTATATGGGTATTCTATGGAAATTAAGCTGAGTACTTATGAGCAATCTAAAAGTTAGTAAGCTAAGTTGTATAAGAGAAATACTGTTACTAAGTATTTTGGTGTATCTATCTCAAGGATTTGTAATACCAAAGGGGACAGTGTTTACACAAATTTCACTTCTTCTAATATTTATAATTTCTATTTACTATAGTTATAAAGTTATTTTATTGGAAGCACATCGGAGTCTATTTATTGGAGCTTGGTCTGCACTATTGATATTGTGTATGATAGGTTATTTAATTACTCTAGATATAGGAAATCCTTATTATTTTTCTCAAATTAAGGCAATACTTTTATTCTTGTTACCTTTATTTCCATTTTACTACTTAGCTAAAAATGGGAAATTGACTGAAAAGCATTTATTACGCTTCTTTCTATTAATGTTTTTAGTAACAATTCTGAATTTTAATTATTCTGAGAAGTTAATTTTATTAAGTCGAGATAATGATAGTAGTGATGTAGTAAATAATTTAGCTTATCAATTTGTTTTATTAGTTCCTTATTTATTTATAGTAAAAAGAAACTTGGTTTCTATCTTGTTTTTTGGTATTATTTTTTCCTTCATTATACAAGGATCTAAAAGAGGAGCTCTAATAGCTGGTGTATTAATATCTCTATTTTTTATATATCATAGGTTGAGTATGGTTGATCATAAATATAGAGTTCGTAGTTATATTCTATTAACTTTCTGTATGGGGTTTTTAGTGTTATATTTATATAAGTACTTTTTAAGTAATGAGTACTTAATTAATAGATTTTCAAGGATAGATGATGGTGGGAGTGGTAGAGATATTATTTACTCAAGTTTATTAGGGGCTTGGTATAATAGCGATAATATTTTAAATTTCATTTTTGGTTATGGATTTTCTAGTACGCTAGATTTATCCTCTACTGGGAATTTTGCTCATAATGATTGGCTTGAAATTCTAATAAATTTTGGTTTATTAGGATTCTTCTTATATATTCTTATTTTCTTAGGTCTACTGAAAATAGTCTATAAAGAGAAATTTAAGAAAGAATATAAGTTGGTTTTGTTAGCTATAATTTTTATGTGGTTTCTTATTACTCTTTTTTCAATGGTTTTTAACTCATACTCTAGTGTAATAATAACACTATTAATCGCTTTTCTTATTGGACGCAGTAAGTTCGAAAAGAAAACTAATTGTATTTAAAGGGTGTGGTATGAATATGAAAGTTATTTTAAGAAAATTTCAAACCTTTCTTAATAATCCAAGAATTCTTTTAATTAAGATTTTGTATTTAATTTCCCCAATTTTTAGTGATGCTCTTTATTTAAAGTTACTTTTTCCATTGAAAACTGGTTATAAACTTAATTTAAATAAGCCTAGAACATATAATGAAAAATTGCAATGGTTAAAAATTCACTATAAAACACCTGTTATGACGAAAATGGTAGATAAGTTTCTTGCAAAAGAATTTGCAAGAAATATTATCGGTGATGATTTTATTGTTAAATCTTATGGTACTTGGAATAGTTTTGAAGAAATTGATTTCAATGTGTTACCCAAAAGCTTTGTTCTTAAAACTACTCATGATCAAGGTGGTGTAATTATTGTTCGTGATAAAAATAAGTTAGATAAAGAATATGCTAAAAACAAATTAAGTAAGCATTTAAATAGACAGCATTATTTTCTTTCACGCGAATGGCCATATAAAAATGTTAAGCCTAGGATTATGGCGGAAGCTCTTTTAATAGATAATGAAGTAGATGATTTATATGATTATAAATTTTATTGTTTTGATGGTGAGCCTAAAATTATGTATATAGCACATGGAAGGCATACAGATACTTGCTACTTTGATTTTTATGATATGGATTTCAATAAGTTGGATATTTCTAGACCTGGATATCCTCAATCTAATCAACATTTTGAAATTCCTGCTAACTGGGAATTAATGAAACAGTTAGCAAGGAAGCTGTCTTTAGGCTTCCCTCATCTTCGAGTAGATTTCTATAATATTAATGGGAGAGTATATTTAGGAGAATTAACTTTTTTCCAAGGAGGCGGTCTTATGCCATTTCAGCCGGAAATTTGGGATAAAGTATTAGGAGATTGGATTCACTTAGAAAAATTGAGTAATTTTAAGTAGAGACTTTATGAAGATAGCTAAAATTTTAGTTGGTGATCCAACTAATAAAAAAGGAATGTTTAATAATATTTTAGAGAGGACAAAGCATTTAATGCTTGTCGAGCCAGATGTAGATTGCTATATGATTCGCATTGAATATGGCTTTATATTAGGTTTTTTAAAGAAAAAAACACCTAAATGTAAACGCGAGGAGTTTACATTGGTTGATGGAGTTAAGTTCAAAAACCTATGGCTTAAAATGGATTTTTTTAGTTATTTAATAACTCATTATTTACATAAAAGAATTGTGATCTGTCCTAAGAAACTAAAGCAATATTCAAATCTCTTTAAAAATTATGATTTATTATCTACTCATGGTATAGAAGCTCATTATTTATCTGTGCTTGTAAAGGAAAAATATCAAATTCCTTTTGTTGCTACATGGCATGGATCAGATATTAATATTACTCCTTTTCATACTATTCAGACTAAATGTGAAGTAAAAAAATTATTAGATATGGCTGATCATAATTTTTTCGTTAGTGAAAAGTTAATGAAAATCTCTGACAAAATTAGTAAAGACGCAAGTAAAGGGGTACTTTATACTGGACCAGCTAAGAATTTTTATAGATTTTCAAATGAGAAAATAAAACAATTACGTGATAAATATCAAATAAAAACTACATATATTGTTGGTTTTATTGGGAATATAGTTGAAATTAAAAATGTTTTAATTCTTCCTGCTTTATTTAAAGAAATTCAAAAAAGATTAAACAATGATGTAAGCTTTATAGTCGTAGGAGATGGTAATTTAGACTCTAAATTAGAACAAAAATTTTGTGAGCAACAGATTAATAATCTATATCTGATGGGGAAAAAAGAACCAGAGGAAGTGCCAGATATTATGAATTCCTTAGATTTGTTAGTTCTACCTAGTTTGAATGAAGGGTTACCTCGTGTTACTTTAGAAGCTCAAGCTTGTGGGGTCTGTGTGGTGGGTTCCAATCGTGGAGGAATTCCTGAGGCAATTGGTAGTGAAAACTGTTTTGAATTAGATGGAAACTTTGTTCATAATGTGGCAAATAGAACAATAGAGCTCCTTTCTGGTAAAAGGGATATTTTACAGTTACCTGAAAAATTTTCTTGGGATACGGCCATTAAGAAAGAACTATCTGTATATCATTCTTTAAATAATATATTTTAGGTTTAGGAGCCTTAATTAATGACATCGTCAGTGACTACACTTGGATTAGGTTATATTGGATTGCCCACATCTGCCTTAATCGCTACTCATAAAATTCCTGTACATGGGGTCGATATTTCACAGAAAGTTGTAGATACAATTAATGCTGGAAAAATTCATATTGTAGAGCCAGACTTAGATTTGGCAGTAGCAAATGCAGTAAAATCTGGTTATTTAAAAGCGAATATTAAGCCTGCTGAAGCAGATACCTATCTTATTGTGGTACCTACACCATTCAAAGGTAATCATGAACCAGACATTTCCTATATTCAAGTGGCTACAGAAAATATTTTACCTCTGTTAAAAGAAGGTGATTTATACATTATTGAATCGACCTCTCCGGTTGGTACCACAGAGTGTATGCGGGATTTTATCTATACACGCCGTCCAGAGTTAACTGACAAACTTTATATAGCTTATTGCCCAGAGCGTGTTTTACCTGGTAATGTTATGTATGAATTAGTTCATAATGACCGTGTTATAGGTGGTATCAATTCTGCTTCTACCGAAAAAGCAGTCGCTTTTTATAAGCAATTTGTCAAAGGTGAGTTGCATACAACCAATGCACGCACTGCAGAAATGTGTAAATTGACAGAAAACTCTTCTCGAGATGTCCAAATCGCATTTGCAAATGAATTATCTTTAATTTGTGATAAAGCTGACATTAACGTTTGGGAACTGATCCACCTTGCCAATAAGCATCCTCGCGTTAATATTCTTCAGCCTGGTAGTGGTGTAGGCGGACATTGCATTGCTGTTGACCCGTATTTTATTACTGCAGAATTTCCACGTGAAGCTCAAATTATTGGTAAAGCGCGTGAAATAAATAATTATAAAGCTTTTTGGTGTGCAGAAAAAATTGCCAACACCATTCGTGATTTTGAAGTGAAGCATAATAAGACACCATCTGTAGCTTTAATGGGCTTGGCTTTTAAACCAAATATTGATGATTTGCGCGAATCACCAGCGGTTTACATTATACAAAAAGTATTACAACAGGCTAAAGGAGAGACGTATTTCATAGTTGAACCAAATGTTGAAGAGCATCCTTATTATAAAATTACCAAGCTAGAGGAAGCTATTGAGAAAGCGGATATTGTAGCTTTACTTGTCGCACATAATGAATTTAAAGATATTGCTATTAGTAATGGAAAAGTGATTTTAGATTTCTGTGGGGTGATTAAATAATGAAGGTTTTGGCTGTATTTGGTACACGTCCTGAAGCAATTAAAATGGCCCCTTTGGTCAAAGCATTAGAAGCAGATGAGTTTTTTACTGCAAAAGTTGCAGTAACAGCTCAACATCGTGATATGCTTGATCAAGTGTTGGAGCTTTTTGAAATAAAACCAGATTATGACCTAAACTTAATGAAGCCTGGTCAAGATTTATATGACGTAACTTCGGGTGTATTACTGGGATTACGTGATATTTTAAAAGATTTCCAACCTGATATTGTTTTAGTTCATGGGGATACAGCTACAACATTTGGTGCCTCATTAGCAGCTTTCTATCAACAAATTCCTATTGGACATGTTGAAGCAGGTTTACGTACTAACAATATGTATTCACCATGGCCAGAAGAAGCAAATCGTGTTTTAACTGGTCGCTTAGCACAATGGCATTTTGCACCTACTATACGTAATCAAAATGCATTGTTGGCAGAGAATATACCAAAATCACAGATTTTAGTTACAGGAAATACGGTGATTGATGCATTACAAATAGTTGTGAGCAAGATTGAATCATCATTTGAGTTACGTGAATCTATCCAAGATACTCTAACTCAAGCTGGCTTAAGCATAGATGTAATCGGTAAACGTTATTTATTAGTTACAGGCCACCGTCGAGAAAATTTTGGGGGAGGCTTTGAAAATATTTGTGCTGCTCTTGAGCAGTTGGCAATAAAAAATCCTGAAACACATTTTGTTTACCCTGTTCATTTGAATCCGAATGTTCAAGAACCTGTGAAACGTTTATTAGGTAGTTTAAAAAATATTCATTTAATTGAGCCTCTAGGTTATGAGCCTTTTGTATACTTAATGCAGCACGCTTATTTGGTACTAACTGATAGTGGTGGGGTACAAGAAGAGGCTCCTGGCCTTGGTAAACCTGTTTTAGTCATGCGAGATACAACAGAACGCCCTGAAGCTGTGGAGGCAGGCACTGTCCGACTAGTAGGAACAGATGTAAATGTGATTACTATGCAAGTTCAGAAATTGCTCGATGATACAGTTATTTATAAAACTATGTCTAAAGCTCATAATCCCTACGGAGATGGAAACGCTAGTTGTCGCATAATAGAATATCTTAAGGATAATAAATTTACTAAATAAGTGGATTAAAATAATAAGTCAATATACTATTTATATTATAATATATTGACTTATGAGATTTATTTGTATGAAAGTAAAGAGAATTTTACATGTAACAGCTTTAAGAGAGTTGGGGAGTGGTCAAAGAAATCAACTTAAATATGAAGTTAATGCAGCAAAAGAGATACAAGATATTAACTGGAATACAATAGCTTTTCATTCTGGTGAAAAAATTGAAAGTTTTGAAAATAGAACTCCTAAGTATATTGATGTATTGGTACTTCGAAATATTTATTTTTGGTTAAAAGTAATAAGAATGAGTAAATATTATGATATTGTAATGTTTCGATATCTACCTTTTGATATATTTTCAATTATATTTTCTCCATTTGTGAGAAATAGAGTAAGTGTACACCATTCTAAGGAAATTGAAGAGTTGGTATTAATTAAAAAAGGTTGGAAAGGTATTTTTGCTTCAATCATAGAAAGGTTTACTGGAAAAATATCTATTAATAATAGTTTATTAATAGCTGGAGTTACAGAGGAAATAGCAAAATATCAAAATGAAAGAAGGAAATTAAATAAAAAATATGTTACTTATCAGAATGGTATTAAATTAAGTGATATATGTATTGCTGATGATAATAGATTAGATAATGAGATAAATATAATTTTTGTTTGTAGCTATTTTACTGAATGGCATGGCTTAGATATCTTGCTAGATTTCCTTAATACAAATGATATAGATGATAACTTTTTTATACATTTAATTGGGAATTTGAATACTGATCAACTTTTAATAATTGAAAATAATAAATATAAGAATAATATTAAGATTTATGGTGTCCTAAATAAAAATGAAATTTATTCAATAGCATCAAAGTGTGATACAGCTTTAGGCTCATTAGCTTTATTTCGTCAAAATATGAGTGAGGGGTCAACTTTAAAAGTTAGTGAAATGCTTGCTATGGGAATACCAGTATATTCTGGTCATAAAGATGCTTCATTACCTGAAGATTTCCCCTACTATACTTTTAAAAAAGATTTTAATTTTTTTGAATTATTAAATTTTTCTAAAAAGCATAAAGTTATATCTAGATTGGAAGTTCGGGAGGCATCTAGTGTGTATATAGAAAAGAGTAATATTATGAAAAACTTTATTCGAACACTGAATTGCATAATTGAAGACTAAATTTAAATTAAGTGACTTACTATGATCGTAGTTCTTATAGGTACTGTTGCCTCAAGTTTTTATGGCTTTCGAGCTGATCTTATTAAAGAGTTAGTTAAGAAAAATGTGAAAGTTTATGCTTTCACTATAGATAATCAGGCCTTAGAATTGAAAAAAATACAATGGCTCGGTGCTATACCTGTAGTTTATTCGCTTAATCGTGGTAGCTTAAATCCTTTATCAGATTTATATGCTACATATAAATTATCAAAACAAATTAAAGAGTTAAAGCCAGATTTAGTACACAGTCATATTTTTTATAGTCATGTTCTTTCTCGCATACTAAAACCTTTATTTGGATATACATTAATATGTTCAGAGCATGGCTCTATTTCTCCTTATACCAAAATACCTAAGCTATTTTTCAAAATTAATAATTTCTTAAAAAAACAGTCAAATTTGAATACAAATGTATGTAAAGAGGCTGTTCAGAGCTATATTGATTATGGTTTTTATAAAAAAAATGAGATTGTTTCAGTTTATAATGGGGTCAATTTTACTAAATTTTCTAATTTAGAAGACCAAGTTGTTCCTGAAGAGATTGATTTATATTTTAGATCTAAAGGTAAAATATTTCTGTCAATTGGCAGGCTGTCATCAGAGAAAAACTTTTCATTACTTATTCAAGCTTTTTCTAAATATTTTATCAAAAATAATGTAGATGATAAGCTCTTAATTATAGGGGAAGGTAAAGAGAAAGAAAAATTAAAAAAAATGGTATATGATTTGGGAATGAGTAAAAACATTCATTTCCTTGGTCGTAGAAATGATGTGGCAGCACTTTTAAAATTATGTGATTTTTATTGTTTGTCATCAGATCATGAAGGACTTCCTACTGTATTGTTAGAAGCAGTCTTTTCAAAAAAACCAATTATTTCTACGGCTTGTTGTGGTGCTAAAGAGATACTTTTAGATGAACGATTTACATCACCCATAGGTGATGTTGATAGGTATGCTTTAAAGTTATTAGAGGCGAGAAATTTTGATCATTCATTAATTATAGAACAACGTTATCAAAATGCACTTGAAAACTTTAGTGAGAAAGCAATGTTAGAAACGTGGTCTCAAATTTATACTGATTTGACAAAATAAATGTATATTCTAGGTTTAAATTTCAAATGCTAAGTATTGTTTATATTATTACCCGCTCAGATGTACTAGGAGGCGCTAGTGTACATCTTCTTGACTTAGCAAAAGGAATGATTAGTCAAGGACATGAAGTGCATATTTTGGTGGGTGGAACAGGTGCTTTTACTGAGGAGCTTGAAAAAAATGATATTAGCTTTAGTCCACTAAATCATTTAAAGAGAGAAATTTCTTTAATACATGATGCGCTTGGTTTTTGGGAAATTAAAAAGCACTTAAAAAAACTGAAGCCGGATATTGTACATTGTCATTCGAGTAAAGCAGGCCTATTGGGACGTTTAGCAGCTAAGTCACTAGGCTTGCCAGTAGTATTTACAGCACATGGTTGGGCTTTTACAGAAGGGATAAGTCCAAGAAAACAAAAAATTTATGCCCAAATTGAAAAATTTCTAATTAAATTTTCAGATCATATTATTACAGTGTCAGAATTTGATCGTATATATGGTTTTAATTTTGGTGTGGGGTCACTAGATATAGTAACTACTGTTCATAATGGCATACCTATTCAAGATTTACAAATTGAGAAAGTCAGACAGTTTGATCAGCCTTGTAAAATAATAATGGTTGCACGTTTTGACGATCAAAAAGATCAAATGACTTTAATTCAAGCATTAGGTTTGTTGAAAAATAAAAATTGGGTTATGGCGTTTATAGGATCAGGTCCAACTGTTGAGCGATGCAAACAAGAAGCTAATAAATTAGGGTTGGGAGATAAAATAAAATTTCTTGGGCAGCAACGCAATGTTAAAGATTTTCTAAATAACTCAGACATCTTTGTATTATCTACAAATTATGAAGGTTTTCCTTTGACAATTCTTGAAGCCATGAGAGCTAAGTTACCAGTTATAGCAACAAATGTTGGGGGTAACAATGAAAGTGTTATAGATAAAGAAACAGGCTTTTTAACAAATAAGAATGATGTTCAAGATCTATCTACAGCCCTTTCTACTTTAATTGATGACAGAAATTTAGCTATAGAAATGGGTAAGCGTGGATATGAGCGTCTTATTACAGAATTTACACATGATTTGATGCTGACAAAAATCCTTAAAATCTATACAAAAGTAGTGACTTTAAAATGAAAATTTTAATCACAGGTGCAACAGGATTCGTCGGTACAGCTCTGACTGAACAGGTGAGTAGTTTGTATAACACGATTGCTTTAGTTCGCACTCAGAATTATGCACTTTCTTCAAATATCCAACAACTTGTTGCTGCTAATATTTTTGCAGCAGACTTACCTGAAAATATAGACGTCATTATTCATTTAGCAGGCCGTGCTCATATTCTAAATGAACAATCAACAGACCCATTGAGCGAATTTCGTAAAGTGAATTTAGAAGGTACTTTGCAATTAGCACGTCAAGCTTTGGATAAAAAAGTAAAACGTTTTATTTTTATGAGCTCTATAGGTGTTAATGGTTCAGTGACTTCCCAACAACCCTTTACAGAAGATGCTCCAGCACAACCTTATGCAGATTATGCTGTTTCTAAACTAGAGGCTGAACAAGAACTCAAAAAGCTGTTTGCTGGATCAGACACAGAATTAGTTATTATTCGTCCACCCTTAGTTTATGCTGCTCGTGCACCAGGTAACTTTGCTCGGTTACTCAAACTAGTTGCAAGCAATTTACCTTTACCTTTTGCAGGCACACAAA
This sequence comes from Acinetobacter sp. SwsAc2, assembly GCF_013391465.1. Classification (NCBI taxonomy): domain Bacteria; kingdom Pseudomonadati; phylum Pseudomonadota; class Gammaproteobacteria; order Moraxellales; family Moraxellaceae; genus Acinetobacter; species Acinetobacter sp. SwsAc2. The sequence goes on from NZ_JACBEZ010000006.1 coordinate 50,235, forward strand.
ATAAACGTAGCTTTGTTGCACTTGAAAATTTGGTAGACTTTATCCAAACCTGTATTGAACATCCAAATGCAGCCAATCAAACATTTCTAGTTGCAGATCAAACGAGTATTTCGACACGTGAGTTAGTGCAATATTTAAAACAGGGCATGGGAAAACCTGTAAGTTTCATTTATATTCCGCAACCGCTTATGAGACTAGGGGCAGCATGTATTGGCAAATCTAAACTTTATGAACAGTTGTTTGAATCACTAGAAGTCGATACGACCAAAGCGCAGAAGTTGCTGGGTTGGACAGCGCCATTGAGTACCCAGCAAGCGATGCTGCAAGCGGGTCAAAATTATTTAAAAATGAAAGAGTAATTTACGCATGTCAATTTTTGCACTGAGCATCGTATTTTTTATACTGACATTACTATTTACAGGCTACATGCGTCATTATGCCCTCAAAAAAAATATAATAGACAACCCCAATGAACGTAGCTCCCACAGTGTACCCACGCCCCGCGGTGGTGGTGTTGCGGTGGTGTGTAGCTATTTATTGGCCTTGGCTGTGCTGATCTATAGCCAACAATTGACACTACATATTGGCTTAACTCTTATGGCAGCGGGTTTTGTCATCGCTTTACTTGGTTTTTTGGATGATCATGGGCATATTAACTCCATGCTGCGTTTAGCCGTACACTTCTTGGTGGCCATTGGTGTGGTGACCAGCTTGGGAGGCTTTAGCGAAGTTACAGCTTTTAATGGTCTGCAACTTGGCTTTATCGCCAATATTATTGCAGTATTATTTTTGGTGTGGTTACTCAATCTATACAACTTTATGGATGGCATTAACGGAATTGCTAGTGTCGAAGCAATCACCACTGTCGTTAGTATGGCCATTTTGTATTATGTACTGAATACCACATTAAACTCAGACATACTTTGGTTATTGGCAGCCTGTGTATTTGGCTTTTTACTGTGGAACTTTCCCAAGGCTAAAATTTTTATGGGCGATGCCTGTAGCGGATTTCTCGGCCTCACTTTGGGTATTTTGGCACTCATCGCCCTCAAAAAAAACTTGGCACTTTTTTGTGCGTGGATCATTTGTCTAGGTGTATTTGTGGTAGATGCGACTTATACCCTGATCAAACGCGTATTGAGCGGCTATAAAATGTATGACGCACATCGAAGCCATAGCTATCAAATTTTATCGCGTAAATGCGGGAGTCATACCCCCGTGACGTTGGCGGTTGCCGCAATTAACCTATTGTGGTTATTTCCTATCGCTTATATAACGGTTACACAACCATGGGCGTACCCTGAACTGGCAGTACTGATTGCCTATTTGCCATTGCTATTTGTGGCTATAAAATTCAAGGCAGGTCATCCCGATGCTTAATAAACCCAGTTTGTTAATTTTAGGTGCAGGGGGATACGGTTTAGCCGTTGCAGAAGCTGCAGAACTGAGTGGACAATGGCAAGAGATTAAGTTTGCCGATGACCGTTGGCCTGCAACACAGCATGTTGCGGAATATAACATTGTGACAAATATTGCTAATTTAAATCAGTTGCAGAATACGCAGCTTCAAGCGATTGTGGCAGTAGGCAGTAATACATTACGGCAGCAATGGCAACAGACCTTACGAGCCTTGGGTATAGAATTAACTTCGGTTATTCATCCACACAGCATGATTAGTCCAACCGCTCAAATCGGTTTAGGGGTCAGTGTGATGGCAGGGTGTATCATTAGTCGTAAAACTGTGATCAACGATGGTGTAATTTTAAATATTGGTACATTATTGGATCATGACGTGGTCATTGAGGAATTTGCTCATTTAAGCGTGGGGGTAAAAGTCGCAGGTGGTCAAACTATCGCTGCACATTCATTTTTAGAGGTTGGAACCTGTATTCTGCATTAAAGTAATACGGTGTTTTAAAATTCAAATATTAATAATAGTATATTTATGAAATCCATTATCGAACCTGCTGTTGAATCCCCCCGCTTAGTCAAACTTGCATTTTTAATGGTGCTGGACTTTTGTGTATTTCCTGTCTTGCTGTGGCTATGTTATGCCATTCGTCAGTTTGACCTAGGCGCAGAAGTGGTGCCCAACTTGGCTTTTGGTTCGGTATGGGCAAGTGTAATTGCCGTTGTATCGCTGTTTATTTTTGGGGTGTATCGCTTTATTGTGCGCACCTACTGCGAGCTGTTTATGGTCAAACTGGGGTTGGGTACTGCTTTGACTGTGGCAGGGTTGTATGCGTTGGCTTACTTTACTGATGCCTTTATTCCCACTTCTATTCCGCTCATGTTCGGATTTCTTATGTTCGCATGGGTTTGGTTTAGCCGTGGTTTTATTCGGTTTATCGTGCGTTCTTATTTACAAGCCGATGTACAAAAAAAACGTGTGGCGATTTATGGTGCAGGCAATGCAGGACAGCAAATTGCAGCAGCACTATACAATTCAGATGAACACTTACCCGTATTATTTATAGATGATGATCCCTCACTCACTGGGCAGCAGTTGGGACGTTTAAAAGTCTATGACGCAGACAGCGCATTAAAATTGTTAGCTAAAAAAAATGTCGATGAAATTCTGATTGCGCTGCCTTCGGTCGGACGGATGCGTAAAAGCGAGATCGTCAAATTTTTAGAACCTGCACATATTAAAATTACCGAAATTCCAGGACTGACCAAACTGGTCGATGGTGAAATTCGCGTATCGGATATTCAGGAAGTCGATATTATTGACTTGCTCGGGCGTGACCCTGTGCCGCCTGTACCCGAACTGTTGGCTAAAAATATTCAAGACAAAATGGTCTTGGTTACAGGGGCGGGGGGGTCCATTGGTTCTGAATTGTGTCGTCAAATTGTCAAAAATAAACCTAAAGCTTTGGTGATTTATGAACTGACCGAATTTGCGTTGTACAGCATTGACAAAGAATTACGCTTAAATAGCGATGTCACGATTATCCCGATTTTAGGTTCAGTGTTGGATCAGGCCAAACTAGAGCGAGTGATGGAACAGTATAGGGTTCAAACCGTGTACCATGCGGCTGCTTACAAACACGTGCCGTTGGTAGAATGTAACCCATTGGCAGGTTTGAAAAACAACGCCATTGGTACGGCATTTAGCTTAAATGCAGCGGTCAAAACAGGTGTGGAAACCTTTGTACTCATTTCTACCGATAAAGCCGTGCGTCCAACCAATGTCATGGGGGCGTCTAAACGTATGGCAGAATTGTATTGTCAGGCCATGGCAGAAGCGCAAGATCAGACCCAAATTAGCATTGTCCGTTTTGGGAATGTTTTGGGTTCATCGGGTTCGGTGGTGCCGTTGTTTAAACAGCAAATTGCCAAAGGTGGGCCCATTACCGTGACTCATCCTGAAGTCACCCGTTACTTTATGACCATTCCAGAAGCCTCGCAATTGGTGATTCAGGCGGGTGCATTAGGTCAGGGGGGCGATGTATTCCTGCTGGATATGGGGGAACCTGTACGCATTCAGGACTTGGCCCGTCAAATGATTGCACTAAGTGGTTTAAAAGTACGAGAAACAGGCAGTCAGGAAGGTGATATTGAAATTCAATATTCAGGCTTACGCCCAGGCGAAAAACTTTACGAAGAATTGTTGATTGATGCCGATAATACCGAAGTGACCCAGCACAGTCGTATTTTACGTTCTTATGAAAAAATGTATCCGTTGGATGAATTGCTGATGGTGTTTGAGCGTATGCATGACTTAACCGCAATTCAAAGTGATATCGACTGGGCTTTGGCACAGCTGGAACACTATGTTGATGGTTATGTCCGTGGGACAGAAATTAAGGTGAACTAAATTTCAAAAACTAAGTTGAAGTAAGTCAGTTCAACTTGTTGATGAGTAAAATTTAATTAAAAAATTTGTGTGAAATTAGGTATCTAAGATGATTAAAAAAGCCATTTTACCCGTTGCTGGTTTAGGCACCCGTTTTCTGCCTGCCAGTAAATCTATCCCTAAAGAAATGGTGACTGTGGTCGATCGTCCTGCGATTGAGTACGTTGTGAAAGAAGCTGTCGCGGCGGGTATAGAGCAGATCATTTTAGTCACGCATTCATCTAAAGCATCGATTGAGAACTATTTTGATCGTAACTTTGAGCTTGAAACAACGCTTGAGCAGAAGCAAAAATTTGATTTACTCAAAGAGATTAAGGATATTCTGCCTCCACATGTCAGCGTAGTCAGTGTGCGCCAGCCGCAACCCTTAGGACTTGGACATGCAGTTTTATGTGCAAAGTCGATTGTGGGAAATGATGATTTCGCTGTGCTGTTACCTGATGTTCTAGTTAAAGATGCTGATCTAACTAATGATTTGAGCTTAATGATTCAGCGTTTTAATGAAACAAATGCTTCACAAATTATGGTTGAAGCGGTGCCTGACCATTTGGTTGATCAGTATGGTATTGTTGATGTAGCTTCTGTACCCAATGAAGGTCAAAGTATAGTGATGCAAGGTATTGTTGAAAAACCAGCAGTGGGTTCAGCACCGTCTAATTTATCCGTGGTCGGACGCTATATTTTGCCCGCTGAGATTATGCAACTTTTGGAACAAACACCGAAAGGTGCGGGTAACGAAATTCAATTAACCGATGCAATTGCCATGCTACAACAGACCAATACTGTTGAAGCCTATCGTATGAAAGGTCAAACTTTTGATTGTGGTAGTAAACTGGGTTATTTAAAAGCTGTTTTGCATTATGGGGTCGATCACCCGAAGTTGGGTGAGGCATTTAAAGCGCTTATCCAAGAGCTTTAATGATCAGCGGGAAACTCTTATGAAAGTTGCAGTATTTGGACAAACCCTGTATTCAGGTGTTATGGCGGCATTGCTAGCTGAATGTGGACATCAGGTCTTTTGGTGCGATATCTTAAAAAGGTCGGCTTCAGAGCAAGCCTATACACAAGATGATGCTGTTATCAATCTACTCCATAAGCAAGAAAAAAGTGGATTTCTGCAATACTGCAATTTTAATGCGATTCCTCTCGATATCGATGCTTACTTTTTTAGTCTGAGTCCGACAGAAGAATCGCAAGGCATTGAAATTTTAAAAGAACTCAAACAGCGCCCTATTATTCATCCTAAATTGATGATCAATGCCTCGACTTTAGGGTTACACGGCACTGAAAAATTTGAAAAAATCTTAACGGATGATGATTGGGTATATTTGCCTGACGTGATCCAAGAGGGTAACGCTTTGCAAAGTTTACTACAGGCTAAACAGTTGACTGTAGGTTGCTCAAGCGAAACAAGCCAAATTAAAATTCGAGAGTTACTTCGCCCATTATTTCCAAGAGAACAACAATATTTGTTTATGCCCGTTTTAGATGCCGAGTTTACTAAACTTAGTGTTTCAGGCATGTTGGCAACCCGCATCAGTTATATTAACGATTTAGCTGTGGTGGCTGAAAAGCTAGGTATCGATATTGAGTATGTACGTCAAGGCTTGGCGGCGGATAGTCGAATCGGGGCTTCATATCTTTATCCAGGTGCTGGCTTTGGCGGTGAAAACTTCTCTCATGATGTCTTAACATTGGCAAATACTGTTTCGGGGACTGGAGCGAAGAGCCAATTATTGGCACAAGTTTGGGATATCAATGAGCAGCAAAAAGAAATTCTCTTTCGTAAATTATGGAATTATTATCATGGGGATTTAGCGGGTAAGGTGATTGCGATTTGGGGTGCATCATTTAAAGAAAACACGTCTCGCATTCAGCAATCTCCAATTCATGCCATGTTAAAAGCGCTTTGGGCACAAAATATGGTGGTCAAATTGCATGATCCTCAGGCATTGGCCGAAATTGAAAAACATTATGGGCATCGAGAAGATTTGATTTACTGTACCAATCAATATGAGGCCGTTGAGGGAGCACATGCTTTGTGCTTATTAACCGCTTGGAAGCAGTACTGGAGCCCTAATTACCCAGAATTACTCAAAAAAATGCAGCACCCACTGATTTTAGATGGTCGAAATATTTATGATCCATGTTATGTCAAAGCCCAAGGCTTTGCCTATCAGGGAGTCGGGCGATGAAGAATCAAAATAAACCGTATCCCGTCGAAGATATTAATACAGCCATTGCCCGACTGCAGGGCTTGAAAGCTCATTTTGAACAGCATCATCTGAATGATCTTTTTGCAGATGATTCGACTCGTTTTGAGCAGCTCTCTGTCGTATTAGAGCCGATTATTTTTGATTTTAGTAAACATCGTATTGATCGAACCGTAGTTGATTCTTTAGTACAGTGGGCGCAGGCACGAGATTTAACCAATCGGATTAAAACCTTATTTTCAAGTACAGCGATTAACTATACTGAACACCGTTCAGCCATGCATTGGGCGTTACGTTTACCAAAATGCGATCAACAGCATCAAGCTATTGCCGATCAGGTTCATGAACAACTGCAAAAAATGTATGCATTGGTCAACAAAATTCACGAGGGCCAATACCGGGGTGCGACGGGTGAAGTGATTCAAGATGTGGTGAATATTGGTGTGGGGGGATCTGACCTAGGACCACTGATGGTCAGCCATGCATTATCTGACTTTAAAAAATCGACACAAAAGCCTTTAAATCTGCATTTTGTTTCAACCATAGATGGCAGTCAGCTTTCAGAACTTCTGCATAAGCTGCGTCCAGAAACAACCTTGTTTATTATCTCGTCAAAGTCATTTGGTACGATTGATACCCTCTCCAATGCGCAAACGGTACGTCTGTGGCTTGAAAAAGCATTAGGTCAAGAGGCTCAAACCTTAAAGCACCATTTTATTGGTGTCTCGACCAAGCCTGAAAAAATGACTGCTTGGGGTATCGCGCCAGAGAATCAATTTTTATTGTGGGATTGGGTGGGTGGTCGTTATTCTTTATGGTCGTGTATTGGACTTCCAATTGCTTTAACTATTGGAGTGAATGGATTTAAGCAGTTTTTAGCGGGTGCTTATGCCATTGACCAGCATTTTCAAAATGCCTCTTTTGAGCAGAATATTCCTGTCTTGATGGGGCTTTTAGGGGCTTGGAATAATAATTTCTTAGACATTCAAACCCATGCTGTTTTGCCTTATGACGGTCGCCTCAAATACTTTGCTTCCTATCTACAGCAGCTTGAAATGGAATCGAATGGGAAGTCGATTCAACGCAATGGTGAAAAGGTAGAATGGGATACTTGTCCGATTGTGTGGGGAGAGGTTGGACCAAATGCACAGCATGCATTTTATCAGTTGTTGCATCAAGGGACACATTCGGTGAGTTGTGACTTCATTGCACCGATACAACGTTATAACGCAAATCAGTTTACCTATGTGGATAATGCTGAGGCGTTAATTGAACAACATCATTTAGCACTTTCCAATTGTTTAGCACAGTCACGTTTATTGGCATTCGGTAATCAAGCATTGGATCAAAATGAATTAGCTTCTTTACCTGAATATAAAAAATATGAGGGCAACCAGCCAAGTACAACTATTTTAATGCAGGAACTTAATCCTTATAGCTTGGGCATGTTGATTGCCATGTATGAACATAAAGTATTTGTACAGTCTGTACTTTGGAATATTAATCCTTTCGATCAATGGGGCGTTGAAAAGGGCAAGGAAATTGCCAATCAGTTACTGCCGATTTTAAATGGGCAACAACAAGATTTATCTGCTTTAGATGTTTCGACTCAGGGGTTGTTAAAAATTTTATTAGGAAAATTAGATGGCTAATATTTTAGTAACTGGTGGGGCAGGTTATATCGGTTCACATACCTGTGTTGAACTCCTTGAAGCTGGACATGATGTGATTGTTTTAGATAATCTCTCAAATAGCTCGGAAGAGTCATTAAAACGTGTTCAGGAGTTAACTGGAAAAACGCTTAAGTTTATTCAGGGCGATATACGTAATCAAAGTGATTTAGATCAAATTTTCTCTCTGTATGCTATTGATGCTGTGATTCATTTTGCAGGGTTAAAAGCGGTAGGTGAAAGCCAGCAAATACCACTGACTTACTTTGATAATAATATTTCAGGATCAATACAGCTGGTTCAAGCAATGGAACGTGCCAATGTATTTAATTTGGTATTTAGTTCTTCAGCAACAGTCTATGATGAAGGGAATATTTCTCCTTTGGATGAATTAATGCCAACAGGTATGCCATCCAATAATTATGGTTATACCAAGCTGATTGTTGAACAATTATTAGAAAAGCTTTCTATTGCTGATGGGCGTTGGTCAATCGCACTTTTACGTTATTTCAATCCAGTTGGTGCGCATAAAAGTGGTCGTATTGGCGAAGACCCACAAGGTATTCCAAATAATTTGATGCCTTATGTGACGCAAGTTGCGGTTGGTCGTCGTGAAAAACTTTCAATTTATGGCGATGATTACGATACGGTTGATGGTACTGGTGTTCGTGATTATATCCACGTTGTAGATTTGGCAAATGCGCATTTATGTGCATTGAATAATCGTTTGGCAGCTAAAGGTTGTAGAGCTTGGAATGTGGGAACCGGTAATGGTTCGTCTGTTCTGGAAGTGAAGAATACTTTTGAGCGAGTGAACGGCATGGCTGTTGCTTATGAAATTGCACCACGCCGCTCAGGTGATGTGGCAACATCTTTTGCGAATAATGCTCGAGCGGTGAGTGAACTGGGATGGAAACCAAAATATAAACTAGAAGATATGTTGGCAGACAGTTGGAATTGGCAAAAGCAGAATCCCACAGGCTACAAAGCATAATTTTCTATAATATTTTTCCGCACAATAAAATAGGCACTTAAGGTGCCTATTTTTATATTTAAAACCGAGAAATTAATTTTGAATCAACCGAGTCAATTCATCAACATAGTCTTGCATCGGCTTTGGATGTTGGTCTAAACGAGTTTCAATATTTAAACGTAACAGGGGCTCTGTGTTTGAAGCACGTACGTTAAAGCGCCAAGCACCAAAATCTAAACTTACGCCATCTGTGTGGTCAATACTTGGATTTTGATCTGCGAAATGGTCAAAAAGCTTTTGAATCGTGATTTGAGTATCTGCCACTTTAAAATTGATTTCCCCAGAGCAAGGGAATTTAGTGATCATCTCTTCAACCAATGAGGACAATGATTGTCCAGTTTCAGACAGTACGGAAACAACCAACAACCATGGAATCATTCCACTATCGCAATAAGAAAAATCGCGGAAATAATGGTGTGCAGACATTTCACCGCCATAAACAGCATTGTGCTCACGCATTTTGTCTTTAATAAAGGAATGTCCTGATTTAGACTGAACAGGGATACCTTGATATTTCTCTACGACATCAAAGGTGTTCCAAATTAGACGTGGGTCATGGACAATTTTTTCGCCTGATTGTTTGAGTAAGAAGGCTTGTGCTAAAAGGCCAACAATATAATAACCTTCAATGAACTGTCCTTTTTCATCAAACAGGAAACAGCGGTCGAAGTCACCATCCCATGCAATACCCATATCCGCACCATACTGAATGACCGCCTCACGGGTGCTATTACGGTTCTCAACCAGAATTGGATTCGGAATACCATTTGGGAAGTTACCATCCGCTTCATGGTGAATCTTGATAAATTCAACCGGAATGTTTACAGCTTTAAATTTGTCTTCAATTGCATCAATCACATGCCCTGCAGCACCGTTTCCGGCATTGACGACCAGTTTTAATGGGCGAATTTTTTTCGGGTCGATATAGGTCATTAGATGATCGACAAATTCAGGCACGATATTATATTTTTTGCTTGTGCCTTTTTCTGCAACCTCATTAAAAGTACCCGTTTCAGCCAGCGCTTGAATTTGTTTTAAACCTGTATCGGCACTGATCGGGCGGGCATTTTCACGCACCAGTTTCATGCCGTTGTAATCCATTGGATTATGACTGGCAGTGACTTCAATACCGCCTTGAACGTCCAGGTGGAATGCTCCAAAATAAACTTCTTCCGTACCGGTCATGCCTAAATCCAAGACATTCACACCTGCATCATTTAAACCGCAAATAGTGGCCTGTTTCAGGCCCTCACTGCTGAGACGAATATCACAACCGATTACTACTGTTTTAGGTTGATAGATCTGTCCATAAGCCCGGCCAATTTTGTAGGCAATGTCTTCATTTAATTCTTCACCTAATTTTCCACGAATATCGTAGGCTTTAAAGCATGTGAGTTTGGTCATGTGATCTCTCGAGATTCCTGAAAATAATTTTCAACTTTAAGGTATTTAAACATATGGTAAGCATTTGCTGAACCTCACTTTTCCTTCTATATTTGGTTCTAGATAAATCCTGTCGCTTGATGTGTTTGAACAATAAAGTTTTAAACTTATGATTTAATAAAATCAATGAGTTAAAGAATTAGATCATTAAGAATTTTACATTAAAGTCTTAAACTAAGTTCAAGGTTTTAATTCTTTTTTAGACAATAAAGTTGTAAACTAAAGAAGACCAAAGCACCCTTCATGTGGATTTTTTGTGAAAACAGTCAATGATATTTGGCGTTGAACATTTAATAGTGGATGTTGGTTCTCAATAATAATCTGTCTATTAGTTCCATGATGTTTTATAAGGTAAACATAAAACATCTCCTTAAGATTTGAACAACTAAGAGCAATATCATTCTCACTTTCAGGCTCATAATAAGCTAATAAAGGCGCAAGCAAAAGAGCTCTTTCCAAAACCATTTGGAACAATAAGTAAACTAGGCCTTATTAGGTAAGATGTCAGGTTCAAAAGTTCGATTAGATATACCTTTGACATTTTCTAGTTGAATTTTTTAAAGCTACAATTACACTCGTTTGATTTCCAGTAAATCTAATTATCAAAAATTATACAGTAAAATCAATAAATAACACATTTCATCTATGTCCGGAGATAATTTTGGTTATAGTTAGACTAAGAATGTAGATGCTTATAAATGCGATTTGCCCATCTTTCTAAATCTTCAATAGCGACTTTTTGACCCTCATCAATACGTGGATGATTAAATCTGACGTGTTGAATTGCTATTTTTTTGATAAAGCTATTCGGCCAATTAAGGGTTTTTTGAACTACAAATTTACGAATTTTTTTATAATCTTCTTCCCAACAGTTCAGATCTTTTAGCTTTAATAATTGGGTTGAAAGACGAGTCGCATTATCAGATGTATCAACCTCTAGTAAAATGAAGTGCTGGCCTTGATGAAGAAAATGCACTTCAGCAATACAGCGTGGTTTATCATCAACCTTTAGATGTTTGGTAAATCCTTCTACTTCAGGCAAAACCTTTAAAGTTAGTGTGTATTGAATTCCGTACTTTTCCTCAAGTTTATAAAGCATCTGTATAAAAGCTGAGAAACGGTCTAGATATAAATGAGCATCATTGGTTTGATCCTTTGCACCCTCAAAATCACCAGCTTTAACTGAACCACCTATCACTGGTTCATCTGCATTAACATCGCCGATCAATTCATCAATATACTCTTGGGCATCATCAACGATAACAGCATTTTTTGAGCCAGTTTTATCTGCAACTTTCCCAGTTTCAAATGGATCATCAAAATCAAGTAAAGTGGTTGGACCATCTACAATAGTAGGCTTATTGCTAGGCGTTGCTTCTTCCTCATCATTGAGTTTGGGTTCTGCATGATTCGGTTTCGGTGGTATGGTACTGGTATTACCCGATTTTTTTGCTGCTTTAGAAAATTTATCATTATGAAAATAAACTGGTTTATTAATATGGGTAGAGAGCCCAGAAAAGCCAATGATTTCATCAATCTTAAATGTATTGGTTAAACTGTCGTAATAACCATGTGCCTCGATGTTTACGTCTGTTAAATTTGGAGGAATGAAACTAAAGTTCCATGTTCTTACCTTATTATTAATGCTTTCAAAGGCTTGACACTGTTGAGCGATGCTTTCATATGAAGCTCTTATATTTTTATTTAGAAGTAGATATGCAATGAATCGACGAAACCCAGGTTTATTAAAATGAGAAAGTCCAAGTGAACGTTCACATGATGGAAGAACATTAATTAGGTAATGATCAGTCTTGTTCTGAATATCAAAGTCGTCTTCCAGCACGTTCAACTCAAGCGCAGATCGAGTGAGGTAAGCATTCCGGAAGAACAAAGCTCTTGCTAACTCAAGCTGTGGCAATTGAATATGGACCTGCTTGACAGTTTGTGCTTCATTTGAAAAGGTTGCCAGAGCATCAAACCCGAAAAACTGAAATTTTGATTTAGACTGGACAAAAGACATCCACTCTGCTGGTAAAGGACATCTAAATTTTAGGTGAAATCCAGACTTTCGATGCTCATTTTTGGTGGAGTTGATAATTCGACGTTTGGCCAGCAAATGCATGTGGGAAAATGAGGTGTTATATTTTGCTTTAGACTCTTGGGTCTCTCCCCACAGATTAATAAACCAGGGTTTATCATCATATTTAAATAGTTGTCCTATGCCTGTAATCAATGTATCTAAAGGAAAGCTTTTAATATGCATAAATCTTCTTCTCACAAATCATATTTAGGAAAATTTGGGCTTCTTGCGTAATCCTTTCTTTACTTAATCCTGCAAGTCGCAAAATCCGCCATTTATCTTTAGTACTGGATTCTGTATAACCAAGCCTGATCATAGCATGGGTAATTCTCCGTATTTGATAAGCAATTGTATCTTCAGAATAAGTTGAAAGAAATTTGGAGCTTAAAGGTAGTTGGTGCAAATTTTTGGAAATGGAATTTCCTTTGGATAATTGATGGAGAAACCAACTCTTTGACATTCTCGGACAAGCTAAGTCATCATTTGAACGGTATAAAACTTTAAATAATTCTTTGGTTATTGAAAAATCACGTATGGACCAATTTATTTTATTTTTTCTAATTGGGGGGCATGATATATGTTTTGAATTAAATGCCAATAGCCAATTTCGATCATTTCTATAAAGCCACATATAAATTGCTGAACCTGGTTTAATGTTACGGCCAGTTTTTACACCATGCAGTAGTACTATATCTTGCCACTTCTGTCGTATCTCTTCTTTTTTTATAGAGGGGGCATCATCAGCAAAAATAGGTCCTTTTACAAAATATAGATTTGCTGGAATCGAGCTGACATATTGCAGAATGTCTTTAGGTGCCATCTCAGGTATAAACGAGGACCATACAATACAATGTTCTAAAAAACTAAAGGTTTTACGATGCTTTCTAAAAATAGTTTTGAGCCAAGAAGAATCTTGATCAGGATCAATACCTAAATTTTTAGAATCAAGATAATCGCATGTAAATTTCTTAATCACTTGCTCATAAGTTTGCTCATGACAAACATGATTCCCTCTACGAAAATTCTTTGCATCAGCCATTTCCAAATAGAATTTAGTCCATTTTTCGTGGCTTGGAGTTGGTTGAGGATCAAGTCGTAATAACTCTACAGCCATTTGCCCTAGTATGAAATCTTCCTTGTAATAGGGATGAGGAGTGTCCTGATTTTGATTGGGTAATAAGGGTAAGAAAAGATGTCGATGCTGTTGTTGAATATAATCCTGAGACAGAAGTGAACAATTATGTTTCAGGCATATTGAAAGGTTGGGTAAAAACCAGACCTTATTCCAGAAATACTCCCCATAAGTTTCTCGTTGTTGCTGTATACAGATTGGGCAGTAGTGGAGTTTGGTGTTGTTGGGGACTCGGGAAGCATTCAGACCAAGCATAAGATGAATAGATCCAGATGCCTGCTCAGCCATTAAAGCGATTGCTTTCTGTCGATGGGATTCCTGAACAAAGGGAGCATATAGGCCAAACATAGTGTGTTTATAAATTAGGTCTATTAAACTAAAATGACCAGTTTGCTGTAATAAATGTACGATAGCATTTAAATGACTAGGCAAATCTAACGTAGCAACGACTTTTCTATCTTTGAAGACCTCATCAAGTAGCTGTTTAGGACTTTGAATACCATGGTGTAATCCAGCACGGGCGATGGTACTGTAAATTAGTTCATCGGGGAGCGGTGTTGGAAAATTCCACATGATTCTTATCCCATGCTATGACAATAGGTCTGACATTTGCAGAATTAAACCGTGATGGTCTAATTGGGTATAAATATTTTCTGAGTTGGTTTGATTCATCGAAAAAATATGACGAAGATCTATATCCTCCAGCTCATTCCAGTGTTTTAAGCTAATCCGTTGGTTTTTCTTTTTGGTTACTGGAATTTGAGACGTTGTATTATCTATCTCCATTGTCTGAATAATATCAGCTAAGAGCTGTTGTCTGGATATTTGGGGTTTTAACGCTACAATTTGTTGAATGGCAAAGAGGATAGAGTCTGATGGAAACTCATCTTTTAGCATCAGATAGACACGTCGTTGATCATCATTACTCAACTGTTTTAAGGCTCGGTCTTCTTCAGATTCAACGGTAGTTGCGGAGATTTTCTGAATAAGATGAATAATTTTCTTATCCATATCGGGTACAGCCAAGTCAGAGAATTGAGCGATTCGCTCAGGTATTCCTGAACGTAATGCACTGAGCATAGGATGTACAAGTTTCAGTTCATCCTCATAAACACGTTTCAGTAGCTCTACAGTAATCGTTTCTGCTCCCGTTGCGAGAGCACGTAATTGAGCTAAAATAAAAATTTTCACTACAATATCGAGAATACCTTGGCTTAGATCAAACCAAGTATCACGAATCTCATCACTTAAAATAGGGTTTCTTTTCTGCAAGTATTGCAATTTCCAAAGCGTATTGGTAAATCCAAACCATTCAGGATTTTGACTAGTTTGATCAGGTAGGTATTGTGATATTGGGTTCCAAAAAATAGATCCTAAGCCAGCAGCACGTCGACTGGAACGTAGATCAAGATCAAAAATGTCTCTTGCTTTAGGTGTCCCCACAAAAAGTACAGGAATACCAATGGTATTGCTCATGGTGACAAAAAAGTTGAGCATTTTCTCTGAACCACCAGACTTTGCCCGACTCAAATGTTGAATTTCATCAATGACTAAGAGACCTAAAGCAAACATATTAGCTGTTTGAGCCATTAGTGCAAGCATGGTTTCTACGCCATGTCTTTTCATACCATACTTTTTCTCATAATTTGAACCGATGACTTTATCAATTGCTCGGAAAAAATTGAGACAAAGCTCTTTAAGCGATCCATCATGGGAGCAATCTATTTTTAAGTAGACGATCTGATGACGATTTAATGTAGGGTGAAAAATGACTTGAGGATATGTGTTTAGTATTCTTCGTAAAGATGTCGTTTTACCACTACCTGAACACCCAATGATGGCCATGCTATGAGCAGTTGATTCAGCTCCATCAAAGCGTTTGGCATCTAAGTCACCTTTTTGCAATCTTTCATAACCATTTTGTAGGTGCTGTTGCAACTTTCCTGTGTTTGGATTACGGCCGACATATCCTCCACGAATCATGAGAGAAATACGCTCACTCAGTAGCATATGCATTGCTAAAGGTTGGAAAAATGAGCCTGTAATCTGATGGATATTATGGGCTCGAATAACTCGTTTTTGCTTTAGATCGTCAAGGGTAGGCGTTACTTTTGAGATGAGATTTTTTGTATCTTCAAAAGGTTCCTGAATAGGAGGTAAAGCTTCGATGAACGGGTTATCTTTATAAGCCTGAACACCTGTGTCCTGATATTCTGCATTTCTTATTATATCAATTGTCATGATTGATCATCCTCATCATCAAAAAGACCTGGAACGAACTGTGGGTAGCTTGACTCATCTTGTTTCGGCTTAAATGAAATAATTGTTCCCTGATTTTTAGGCTGCTTATCAGGTTTCAAGTAAGTATTAGAAAGTTTTTCATTTTCACGAGCAGAATTTTTATTCGATTTAATTTCAGATAAACGCTGGCGATTGGATACACCAGAGTTGGTCGCCATTTTTTTGGCTTCTGCAATGGTGTCACGAATAAATTGATCTAATTCTCTACGAGCAGTTTTACTATTATCTTTTTCAATTGCATGTAGATTTTTTTCTTGATCTTGTATTTCCCAGACTTGCCAAAATGACATACCTGTAAATTGACGACTTTTAGTTGATAAAGAACATTCCCAATAGATCGTACTATCATGTTTTGGGAATAAATATATCTTATCTACACAACTGGGATCGTAGGCAGCTTGGAGATCCTGTGGGCGAGTGACTTCTTTACTACGATGTAACCAGCCTTCTTTGAGTATCTCTGATCCAATGTAATACAGTCCCCATAAATTGACGCCAGAAGTGGAAATAGAAATTTTCTTACGAGGCAGTATCATGATCCGTAAAGTATCTGGATTTACAGTACGAAGATGGCCTGTACGGTTTTGAATTCCCCAGTTCCATATGTGTAATGGGATAGAGGGTAAGTCTGGTGGAAAATCTGCATCTCTGTCATAAGTATCCAATACATGATGCTGATTCCGATAAAGTATTGTCTTTAAAATCATCTTGGAAAAGGCAGAAATGGGTACAACCGCATCAAGACGGTAATCACTTTCGCCATGTTTTTGAATACGATTCCCTTTTACTACACCAGGGGCATAAGGTTTGAATTCTGCTTGTAATGTTCTAAAATAACGTTCAACAATACCTTTCGCATCCCCTCGATAAGCAGGTGCATTTTCAATACGTATATTATAACCATGGATTAAGCGCTCGACCTGATGGCTCATCATTTCACCACGATCAGCAAGAATGGTATCAGGCAAACCTATGGTCGGCCATTGTTCTGGCTGGATATCAATTCCAAGTAATTTGCACAAACTGACTTTATCACTGCAAGCATTGACAATTGCCTGCATGGCAACAACATATGATGGATTATGAAACCCAATATAGAATCCCACGACCATTCTGCTAAAAACGTCAACCACTACATATAGGATAGGACGACCTAGAATTCTGCTTCGATCATCATCAGCAACTAAATAGATATCGGCAATAGTTGCATCAATCTCATAACGACTACCAGGTCCAATTGTATTCGCTGTAGCAGTCCCACTTAATGGTCGTACATCTTTTTGAAAGTTTAGGACAGATGTTCTGGCCTCTATTCTTTGCGGAAGCTTGTATTCACGTTTGTAGAAATGATCAAACTGTCTACGTGTTGGAATATCTGCCTGTTTTATACATGGGTAATGTTGGACAAAAAGTTCTTCAAATTGTCGATGAGCAGATGTGATATTAATTTTCTTGTCATTTAATAATTCAGATTCAACTATTAACCTAAAGAGCCTTTCAATTTCTGGCGTAATTTTAATACCAGTTCCGTCACCAAATTTACGCTTTGCCCCTGACTTTTTAGAACCTACCAAGGTTCTTGGCTTACCTGGTGCACCAGCATTTCTATAATCTGGTAATAAAGCATTTGGAATTTGACCTCTTTGCCAATAGCGGCGTAGGTATTTGTATATTGTGGCTTTAGTTACAATATTTGTCTGTTCTACTAAACGAATCCGCTTAGCCCTAATCTCTTCATCAAAACAGCCTGTATCATATACAATTGGTTCAATAATTCGGTAAGCCTGATCACGTTTTTCAAAAGTGACTGAGTTTACAGGTGGCTCTAGAGACTTAAGATACTCAAAAGGGTCTGAACTTCTAAATAAGCGTTTTTCATCAATCCATTGTGAAAGTTGCTCTTCAAGAACTAAAGAGGGAACGCCTTTGGCTTCCTCCATATGAATCCATATGATTTCGCCAGATTGAAAGAATAAAACCCGATAGTGGCTTTCATCAAATTTAACGACCTCATTGATTTGCCACATAAGACACCTCTAAATCAAACACTAGGTCAGACCCTTTTAATTTATCGAATGGCTGTTGGATATCAAATTTAATTGAACGATTTGCTATAAGTGTTCTTAAATATTGTAGGGTCATTCCAGCCGTAGTTCTTTCCTGAATATCAACCTCTTTACAAAGTTTAATGATAGAAATCCCTGGCTTTTTTGAAAAATAATAGAAAATTGAATGTAGTTTATCCCAGATATCAGGATCTAAATGTTCTACAATAAAGGGACTTAACCATTCGAGATTTTTTCGGGCAGTTATAGGAATATTTTGTTCCGTCACAATACTCCACGGGATTTCTTTGAGTTTCCAGTAACGACGTTCAATTTCAAGTTTTTCAATTGTCCTTTCTTTTAATAGCTCTTTTAAAGGCTTTACCTGAATCGCAAACTGAGGCTTGTTCTTATCATTTGTATCAATCAGAAAATTGGAACTCATGACTTGTTCTGAGCCCTGTATGCTGGGATGTCTCAAACCATGCTCTAAACAGATTTCTCTTGTGTCATCTATATTCAAAGGAAATTGTTCCCGAATATCCTGAACAGAACTAGACCAATCTAAAATCAAAAAAACATACAGTTCTAAATTAGAAAGTAAATGATGAACTCTTTGAGTTTTATGAGAGTAAATACGATGAGAGACCCCACGAGAGGGTACATCCTGAATAGTCAGCCATGGTTGGTAATCTTTTCCCATACCTTGTCCACGACCATCTTTTATTCTTTTGCTAATTTGTTCTTGTGTGAAGAATCTCGGTGCTCTACTCATAGAAAAACCCAGCCTACTTTTTAATCAGTATAGCTGGGTTTATCCAGTTTACAACTTTAATGTATAGTTTAGAACTATATTGTTACAGTTTAGAACTTTAATGGTAGGTTTAAAACTATATTGTCCAAAAACACAATACCCAGCCTTTATTTAAATAATTATTCTACAGTGACCGATTTAGCGAGGTTTCGAGGTTGGTCGACATCCGTGCCACGAAGGACTGCAACATGATAAGACAGCAGTTGTACAGGTACGCTATAAACAATTGGAGCCAGTATTGGGCTAATGCTTGGTACATAAACCACATGCTGACGGTCTTTGGCTTTAATGCCACTATTTTCATCGGCAAAGACAAAGAGTTCACCGCCACGAGCTTGAACCTCTTCCATATTGGATTTGAGTTTATCGAGCATGTCATCTTTCGGTGCGAGAATGACCACAGGCATGTCATTGTCGACTAAAGCGAGCGGACCATGTTTAAGTTCACCTGCGGCATAGCCTTCAGCATGGATATATGAAATCTCTTTGAGTTTCAATGCCCCTTCGAGTGCGATCGGGAAATTCGTGCCACGACCTAAGAATAAGCAGTGCTGCTTCTCTACGAAAAGTTCAGATAAACGTAAAATTTCAGGGTCATTACGTAAGGTATCTAAAATCACTTTGGGTGTATGCCAAAGTTCAGCCGTAATCTCAGCCACATGTTGTACAGAAATGCTCTTCTTAACTGTACCGATTTTTAGGACCAATAACATCAGTGCTGCAAGCTGCGTGGTAAACGCCTTGGTCGATGCTACACCAATCTCAGGACCCGCCAGTGTAAGCAAACTATGATTGGTCTCACGTACCATAGACGATGTTGCGACATTACAAATAGTCATTGTAGTAATGTCAGCACCTTTTGCTGCAGCACGCTTTTGGGTATCACGCAGTGCGGCTAAAGTGTCAGCGGTTTCACCAGATTGTGAAATACAGACATAAAGCGTGTGATTGACAATGACAGGGCTGCGATAGCGGAATTCGCTCGCAATTTCTACTTGGCACGGTAGATCAATCAGTTGTTCAAACCAATATTTGGCAATCATCCCCGCATGGTAGCTGGTCCCACAGGCAATGATTTGGATTTGCTGAATTTTTTGGAAATCAGCAACTGCATTGGCAAGAAAGTCTTCACGCAGTGCATTGCCATCTAGGGCTTGAGAAATGGTTTGTTGAATCGCTTCGGGTTGCTCATAAATTTCTTTGAGCATGTAATGCTTATATTCACCTTTAGATGCATTGCTGACGGCAGCATCTAATTCTTTGATTGGGCGCTCGACCCGTTGACCAGCGACAAAAACTTCAATGCTATTGCGGGTTAAACGAGCAATATCACCTTCTTCAAGGTAAATAAAACGATTGGTAATAGGTAGTAAAGCCAATTGATCTGAACTGATAAAGTTTTCGCCAATACCGACTCCAATGACCAAAGGTGAACCTTCACGCACGGTAATCAGTTCATCGGGGTGGTCAGTATGTACAATACCTAGTGCATAAGCCCCTTTAAGCTGAGGCACGACTTGTTGCACAGCTTCCAGCAAGCTTGGAGTTGACTTTAAAGCATCCTTCACCAAGTGAGCGACCACTTCAGTATCGGTCTGTGAGGTAAATACATAGCCTAAAGCTTCAAGATCATCTTTAAGTTCTTGATAGTTTTCAATAATGCCATTATGGACTACAGCAACATCGCCTGAAATGTGCGGATGTGCATTATCTTCAGTGGGTTTACCATGGGTTGCCCAGCGGGTATGCGCAATACCCAGAGAACCGAGAATATTGGATTGATTAACGGCTTCTTCTAAATTTGAAACTTTACCGACACGTCTTTCGCGTAAAACTTGACCTTGATTGACCAGCGCTAAACCCGCAGAGTCATAGCCACGATATTCAAGGCGCTTTAAACCTTCAATTAAAATATTGGTAATACTACGTTCTGCAACGCCACCGACAATACCGCACATAATTTAATCCTCTTATTTCTTCATCTTTTGTGGACGTTGATAGTTTTCTTTTTCAACTTGCTTAGAGCGTTCTACCGCTAAACTATTCTCTGCAACATCACGGGTAATGGTGGAGCCCGCACCGACGGTTGCCCCATTGCCAATCGTGACAGGTGCAACCAATGAGCTGTTGGAACCAATAAATGCAGCATCACCAATGATGGTTTTAAATTTATTTGCACCATCATAATTACAGGTAATGGTCCCAGCACCAATGTTCGAGCCTGCACCAATTTCAGCATCACCTAAATAGGTAAAGTGGTTGGCTTTTGAACCGAAGCCAATGCTGGTGTTTTTGACTTCAACGAAGTTACCAATATGCACTTCAGCCGCCAGTTTTGCACCTGGGCGTAAACGAGCAAAAGGACCAATCTGCGCATCTTCACCAACCATAGCATTATCAAAGATGCTATACGGCTGAACTTTTGTACCTGCTGCGATCTTGGTGTTTTTGATGATACAACCTGCACCAATTTCTACATGGTCGCCGAATTCACATTCGCCTTCAATAATCACATTGATGTCGATGCGTACGTCTTGCCCAACGGTTAAATTTCCACGAAGGTCAAAGCGACTTGGGTCAATCAGATGAACACCTTGCTGCATGAGCTTTTTGGCTTGATCGGTTTGGAATTGGCGTTCTAATGCGGCGAGCTGAATACGATCATTCACTCCTTCAACTTCGAAGGCTTGTTCAGGCTCCACCGATGCGACTTGCATCCCATCAGCTAAGGCCATTGCTACAATATCAGTCAGGTAATATTCACCTTGCGCATTGTTATTGCTGAGTTTAGGTAACCATTCGTGCAATTTGGCATTGCTGACACAGTAAATACCTGTATTAATTTCTTTAATCTGGTGCTGCTCTGTGGTCGCATCCTTATGTTCAACAATCGCCTGAATCTGACCATTCTCACGAACTATACGCCCATAACCTGTTGCATCGGCTAAAGTTAAAGTCACTAGACCAATGCCTGTCTCAGCAGTTGCATTGAGTAATTTTTGTAGTGTGTTTTGAGAGATGCAAGGTACATCGCCTGATAAAATCAGTGAGCTGCCTTCCTGCGGAAGGACAGGGAGTGTCATTTGCACTGCATGACCTGTTCCGAGTTGCTCAGCTTGTTCCACCCATTCAATCTTTTCATGAGTAAACATTTCTTGAACTCGTGCACCGCCGTGGCCATAAATTGTAATAATATTGGCTGCATTTAATTTTTTTGCAGTGTCGATGACATGACCAAGTAAAGGACGTCCTGCAAGTGGTTGTAGTACTTTGGGTAAAGAAGAACGCATACGTGTTCCTTTACCTGCAGCAAGAATAATAACAGTCGTTGACATGTTGTAATCCTAAAAATGGCCTAAGCCACAGTGAAATAAAAATAAATCCAAATACAAAGTGCAGCCCATAGTCCTGCAATCAGGTCGTCGAGCATAATACCAAAGCCACCTTCGACTTTTTGGTCAATGACACGAATCGGCCACGGTTTCCACACATCAAAAATACGAAATAAAATAAAACCCAGCAGTAGCCAGAGCCAATTCATTTGCC
Organism: Acinetobacter sp. SwsAc2; assembly: GCF_013391465.1. NCBI lineage: Bacteria > Pseudomonadati > Pseudomonadota > Gammaproteobacteria > Moraxellales > Moraxellaceae > Acinetobacter > Acinetobacter sp. SwsAc2. The sequence continues at coordinate 72,371 of NZ_JACBEZ010000006.1, forward strand.
CTAAATACAGGACAGGCAAAAAGGTGATGGACTGGCCAGCAAACTCATCCCATACAATACGCCCATCATCATGGACGCCCATCACTTTGGCAGTATGCCCACAGATATAAATGCCAATTAGAGACATGAGGATGATGGCAATAATGGTGTTCGATAAGCCAATTGCAAGCCAAATCGGGACGAACAGCAGTGCGAATGCAGAACCAAACGTTCCTGGTGCTTTGGGTGCTAGCCCTGAGCCAAACCCTACACCACAAAATACGATGAAACGGTCATACCAAGACATCTGACGAAAGAGGATAGGGGGCTTATGCAAAGTGTTGATATCCATTAAATTGCAAGGAATGGTCTAAGCTATTTTGTTGAAAACGCAGACCACTTTCGGCATCAATTTTTCCAATGACACTGATGCTGCTATGGTTTTGTTGTTGCAAAAGTTTTTCATAATTCTGCGGACTTATTGTAAAGCATAATTCATAGTCATCGCCACCCGCCAAAGCATATTGCCATTGTTGTTCTCGTGTTAAATCTTGTAGCGTGGTATTGATGGGCAATTGATCAAGCTGTAGGGTCGCGCCCACATGGGATGCTTTTAAGATATGACCGAGATCTTGTGCTAAGCCATCCGACACATCAATCATACTGTGCGCTAAGCCTTTGAGTGCTTGCCCCAGTTCGCAGCGTGGGGTAGGGTAGTCCAAACGGTGTTGGAGAGGGTGGCCTAAGTGCTGCAGGGCAAAAGCAGCATCGCCGACAGTACCACTGACACAAATCAAATCACCCACTTGAGCGGCAGAACGGGTGACGGCTTGACCGATATCGACCCAGCCCAGTGCAGTCACGGAAATGGTGAGATGTGGGCTTTGGGTGGTGTCTCCACCAATTAAACTCACGCCAAATTGATCACAGCAATCATATAAACCCTGACTAAAACCTTTAAGCCAGTCATGATCAATTTGGGGTAAGCTCAAGGCCAATAAAATACTCTGAGGTTTCGCGCCCATTGCGGCGATATCAGATAAATTGACCGCGACAGATTTCCAGCCAATCGCATGTGGGCTGGTATCAAGCGGGAAGTGACGTCCAGCAACCAAGGTATCGGCACAAATGACCAATTGTTGCTGTGGTGGTGGTGTGAGCAAGGCTGAGTCGTCACCGACGCCTAAATCGACAGAATGAGGACTCTTACGATTAAAATAGGTATCAATGATCGAAAACTCAGCCATACAACAAATCTACTACTGTGAGTTCGCTTGTTGCTTTTCTGCTGCACGTAAAGTTGTTGCTAAACGATCTAATACACCATTGATGTATTTATGGCTGTCTGCACCGCCAAAATGTTTAGCAAGCTCGATCGCTTCGTCTAAAACCACGCGATATGGAATTTCAAGATGTTCCTTGAGTTCATATGCGCCTAAACGAAGGGTCGCAAGTTCAACGCCGTCAAGCGCAGAAACTTCGCGATCAAGCACAGGGATTAAGAGCGCATCCAATGCTTCATGATTGGCAACCACTTGGGTTAACAATTCATGATAATAGCTCAGATCCACTTTGTGCATGGCATTTTCCACACGCGTACGTGCTTCGATCTCATGGACTGGATTGTGGCTCATTTGCCATTCGTAAATTCCTTGTACAGCAAAGCGACGTGCTTTACGTTTTGCTGCATAAGTTGCTTGCAATGTTTGCGACATAGCGTTAAATAGCCTTTAACAAGTTAACCATTTCAATTGCAGTAAGAGCAGCTTCGCCGCCTTTATTACCTGCTTTTGTACCCGAGCGTTCAATCGCTTGTTCAATACTATCCGTAGTCAATACACCATTAATCACTGGAAGACCAGATTCTAGGCCAACCACGCCTAAACCTTTGGCACATTCACCTGCAACAAAGTCGAAGTGAGGTGTGCTACCACGAATCACAGCACCCAGTGCAATAATGGCATCGAAGCGTTCAGACGCCACTAATTTTTTAGCCACGACAGGAAGTTCCCACGCGCCTGGTGCATGAACAACAGTGATATTATCCTCTGATACACCATGACGTTTCAATGTATCAATTGCACCTTCTAATAGATGTTCGACAACAAAACTATTAAAACGACCCACTAAAATCGCATAACGGCCTTCGCTAGCGAGATGTAACATACCTTCAATACGGCGAATTGCCATAGCAACCTCGATGATTTTTTAAGTTGTTTGATGTGCGGTGATATATTCCACCACTTCTAAATTAAACCCAGAGAGTGCATTAAATCGTAAAGGTGAGCTCAAAAGCTTCATCTTTTCTACGCCTAAATCACGTAAAATTTGTGCGCCCACCCCAATGGTTTGGTACTGCTGAGATAAAGCAGCATTGGATTTGGTTGTTTTTGGTGCTGTAAGGCTGTCTAAGGCTGGGCCTAAGTCTTGTAAATGACGCTGGCCAATCCAAACCAAAACACCCCGATCGCTGCTTGCGATTTCTTGCAGCGCTTTGTCGAGATTCCATGCGGGCTCGCCGTCTTTTTTGTTGAGTTTGAGCAGGTCACGAACAGGGTTGAAACCATGGACACGAACGGTGGTTACTCCTTCTTTTGGTTCGCCTTTCACCAAAGCCAAGTGAATATCTGGATTGCCTAATTCGCGGTAACGATATAAGTCAAAAGTGCCATATTCGGTATCAATGCTTTGCTGATCAATCCGTTCAACGGTTTGTTCATTGGTCATACGATAGTGGATCAGATCCGCGATGGTACCAATTTTTAAACCATGCTTTTCAGCAAAAATTTCAAGATCGGCACGACGCGCCATCGTGCCATCTTCATTGATGATTTCACAGATGACCGATGCAGGCTCTAGACCCGCTAGGCGAGATAAATCACAACCTGCTTCGGTATGACCTGCGCGGTGTAGAACGCCACCAGGCTGCGCCATCAATGGGAAAATATGTCCTGGTTGAACGATATCTGATGGTTTTGCATGTGCCGCTACTGCCGTTTGAATGGTATGCGCACGTTCTGCAGGTGAAATCCCTGTAGAAATACCTTCTGCCGCTTCAATGGAGAGCGTGAAGTTGGTGCCATGTTGTGCGCCATTGGCATCGACCATCAATGGAAGATTCAATTGTTTACAGCGATCACGGCTGAGCGTTAAGCACACCAAACCACGTGCGTGGGTGATCATAAAGTTGATGTCTTCTGCGCGAACATGGGTCGCTGCGATAACTAAATCACCTTCATTTTCACGATCTTCGTCATCCATCAGGATGACCATTTTACCTGCACGGATATCTGCAACTAGCTCTTCAACGGTATTGAGCGGCATCAACCTTCACCTTCATCGTTGTCGCCATGGACGACATATCATTTGTTTTCATTGGCACATAGTTTAAGCTTTTTTCAGGCTTTTGCCTATGTGCGAATCATTTCCTTGAGTCGTCCATTGTTATACACAGTCAGTCCCAGCTTGAAAAGATGCCTTTATTTTAAAAAGCTGAAATGTGCTTAGTCTTTAAGCGATTGAAAAGCATAAAAAAGAACAATCTTATCGAAAATAAGGCAATCGACGTAGTAAATAAGGGGTCTAGACAAATGTTGTGCTAGGGGCGGCGTGTAGTTGAGCGTTGGAGTACCTTCTTTTTTGAATTTGACCATCAGGTTCAGTTTTAGCAGGGCACTGCAACTAATGAATCAGGCCGGGGTGGATATTTGCGTTCACTCATCGGGTGGAGGATGAGTCAAAAAATATTAAATATGCCGTAGTGAATAATCAGACGATTCGTCATCTATTTTTGATTTGTACTATAATTCTTCTTTTTTTAATCCTCTGGATTATTTCTTCTGTGATGTCCTTACTTGCTCAATATTTTGCACGGCAACAATTTTGCGTATTGGTTGAATACTTAAGCGCACACCAAGCCCAGTGGTCTGTCAAAACTGAATTTTCAGGCTTTCCTGCGGCTATGACGCTGGCCGATCGGGTGCATGCAGATGACGATGAAGCTCCTTTGCAAGTCGCCAAACAGTATCCACAAGAGATTGAAAAAGTCATTCACTTTTCTGGGAAGGCACGGGATATACAAGACTTTGAGCAGTTTTTGCAAGATGCAAAAACACAGGGTCAAAAGAACCTGTTGCTCTTAACGGGTGATAAATTAAAACAGCACTGCTATAGCCACGACCTAGAACCCCGAACACGTTATTTGGAGTCTGTGAATGCTGTCATGGAAGCCAAACGCCAAGGCGGTTTTCATATTGGTGTCGCGTTTAATCCGTTTAAATATGCGGAAGCGGAAAAAGAGGCGCAATATCTGAAACTGCATAAAAAGATGAAAGCAGGGGCGGATTATGTGATTACCCAATTGGGCTATGACATGGCTGCTTTACAGGATGCGCATGCATTTTTGGCGCGGTATCAGTATGCTCAGAAAATTTTAGCTTGCGTCATGCCACTGACCTTGGCACGGGCCAAGTTTATGCTGAAACATAAAGTGGCTGGTATAGTGATCACCCCGCATATGTTGCAGGTGTTGCAACAGGAAAAAGAACAGGGTTTAAGTGATGGCGTTTATGTGCGCTGCGCATTACAGATTCTAATGTGTCGACATTTGGGTTTTGCGGGGGTGCATTTATCGGCTTGCCATCAGCCTGAAGAACAAAGCTTACTGGAGCGTTATATTGAAGAATATCGGCACTTGAGTTTTGCTGAGTGTGAACGACTTTGGAATACGCTTTGGCAGGTGCAAACCGGTACAGAGTTTCATCCGAAGCTGGCTTATTATTCACGGCCTGCGACATCGAGTCAGATTATTAAGTACCAACATCTGCATTTGATGCATGATGCTTTATTTGAATCTAAACTGGCCAAAGGAGTGGGGCGGTTTATTTTTAATTTTAATGTTTGGGATCGAACGAAAGCCAACAATGCATTACTGAAAACGGAACATTTGAGTAAGCATGCGGTGGTGGGCTGTGAGAGTTGTGGTCAATGCCGTTTAGGCGAGACCCTGTACATTTGCCCAGAAACTTGCCCCAAAGGCTTGGCTAATGGGCCTTGTGGTGGAACCAGCTTAGACCGCTGTGAATTTGGTGACCGTGAATGCATTCATTCCGTCAAAGCACGCTTAGCCAAAGCGGTTGGACAAACAGCGATTTTAAAAGAAAAGCTGATTCCGACCGTGTCGATTGCGGTACGTGGAACCAGCTCTTGGAAAAATTGGTATGTGGAGTCTGCAGACTAAAATCAGCTGTCCTGATCCATAGCATTTGAATAGAACTTTTCTCCGAGTTTGATGCGCTCACGGCCTTGGCTCATGCGCCAGCGGTTGCTATCCCTCAGTGAATACACACAGCCGCAGTACTCTTGTTGATAAAACTCTTCACGTTTGCTGATGTCCAGCATGCGTACCGCACCGCCATGTTTGCGCCAGTTATAGTCCCAGTAGTGAATGCCTGCGTAATGTGAAGCAGAACGGTGCCCGCACTCATTGATCTGCTGCATATTCTTCCAACGGGAAATACCGAGAGAGCTGCTGATCAGGCTAAAGCCATGTTCTGCCGCATATAACGCTGTCCGTTCAAACCGCATATCAAAACACATGGTGCAACGAATGCCTTTCTCTGGCTCATTTTCCATACCTTTAGCACGTGCAAACCAGTTGTCTGTGTCGTAATCACAGTCAATAAATGGAATGTGATATTTTTCTGCAAAGCGAATATTTTCTTCTTTGCGAATCAGATATTCCTTTACAGGATGAATGTTGGGGTTATAGAAAAAGATAGAAAAATCGATACCCGATTCAATCAGGGTTTCCATGACTTCACCTGAGCAAGGCGCGCAGCAGGAATGCAAGAGCAGTTTGTCATGACCTGTGGGGAGGCTAAGTTTCTGACGTTCGAGCTTCGACATATTGAATGGTTTTTATCTATTTAAACCAGACAGTTTAAAACGTCTAACGAGCGGATCAACGGCGATTGGATGAAGAATTCTCAGGATGAGCTGATGAATTTTCATGATTAAAATCGACTTTGGCAGATGATAAAAACCTGTATTGAGCGCTGAAGATGAGTAGAGAGAGAACATTTGAGAGGCCCAAACTTGCATAATGGAGCGAGATTCGTCATCATTTAATCAAAGGGTGTTTAACAGTTGTGTTAGATAGGTATTCGTTGAAGGCGGGCCACTTCAACAGCAAGAAAGAGAGTATCTAGCTGTGCTTCATTTTTTTACTACGCCTTCCAATAAGGAATTGGAGTGTCGTCATAACTTTCAGTATGAGACCGATATGCGTTTGATCCAACGCTGTAAATTCCTTGAAGATCAAGATGAGAAAAAAGCCATTCAACATCTTTTAAAAGAACGGGGTTATACCAAAGCTGAGATTTTAAAGCTCACGATTGATGGTTAAATCTAAGATCTAAAAAAAGCTTCCTAGTCGGAAGCTTTTTTGTTTTTGTATGCTCTGTTTTGTATTTCATCAGTTTGAGAGACAAGCGACTTTTATTCGATGTTTACATAATGCTTCACGTGGAACATAAAAAAGCCTGAAGACTAGGGCTATCCGAAGTTTTACTCGCCAGTACTTTATGCTTTTTCAGCGCTTTAGCCTGCTCAATTTGGATAGAAGATCAGAATCATCAGTTCTCAATATTTGAGCTGAATTTAACTCAGGTACAAGAGCATGCTGCTTGCTGTCACATGATTTCATTATATCAAAGTAGACATATCACAAGAGTTCGATGCATAGCCACGAGTTAAATAGGACAGTTGGTGGGCTGGATTCGGTCGTTGTACCTCTCAAAAAACTGAAGGAATCACGCTTCAACCTAGGCATGATTAAGAGATGGGCTTAAAAGTCATCCACAGTTATAAAAGAAAGCCTTACTTCTCGATTGGCGCACATGTACGGATCATGAAGATTGTGAATTTGAATGCTTAAATTTTTTCATTCTCTGTAAATGGGGCGAGTGTTTTTGTTGCAGATCATAGATATTAAAATGAAATAAACTAATTAAAAATATATTAAGGTGAAAAAAAATAAGTGAATCTCACTTTTATAGGTTAAGCTATACCGTATTCATCAAGATTAAAAAATTGGGCCGCGCCAGATGTTAGAACTCCGCCATTTAAAAACCTTAACCGCTTTAAGAGAGCATGGCTCATTGGTTGCTGCCGCAGGGGATTTGTGTTTAACCCCTTCAGCACTATCGCACCAGTTGCGTGAGCTTGATCAATGGTTTGGCGTGGAGGTGGTGAATCGTCGCAGTCGTCCTGTCAGTTTTTCGAATGTTGGACAGCGTCTATTAAAGCTAGCGGATGAGGTGTTACCACAGGTACAAATTGCACAAAGCGACATTACCCGTATCGTACATGGGCAAACAGGACGCATTACCTTTTCTTCTGAGTGTCATAGTTGTTTTGATTGGTTAATGCCGTTGTTAAATCAATATCGTCAGCAATATCCTGATGTTGATTTGGACTTTGCTTCAGGCTTTGAGGCGAACCCGCATGAGTTATTGCAGACGGGTGAGTTTGATTTATTGATTACAGCCGACCCGATTGCGTTAAAAGGGGTAGAATATTTCCCAATTTTTGAGTACGAGTCACGTTTGGTCTTATCCAATACCCATCCTTTGGTTCGCGCTAAAGAGATTACTGTACAAGAGCTTGCCGAAGAGACTCTTATTACCTATCCAGTTGATAAACATCGTTTGGATATTATGTCGCGTCTGTTTATTCCAGCCAATATTCTGCCAAAACAAATCCGTACCACCGATCTGACTCAAATGTTGATCCAGTTGGTGGCCAGTGGTCGTGGTATTGGTGCGTTGCCAGACTGGGTAGTGAATGAATATGAACAAAAAGGCTGGGTGACTTCACGTCGTTTGGACTGTGTAGCACCTGAAGGTTTGCGTCGTACTCTCTACGCTGGATATCGTACTGAAGAAAAAGAAAAAGACTATTTTGAAGGCTTTTTAAAGCAGCTCGATAAATTTGCCAAAAAAAGAGCGCAATACTATATCTAGTTGAAAAATAAAAAGAGGAGGAACATATTTCCTTCTCTTTTTTTAACTATTCTTAACTATTTATAATTTATGAAAATTTTTCTTCATAAAATATTAAACCTTTATTCACGATAACAATCATTTAAATGATTGACTAAAATATACAGATTTTCGGGTAAATCCTGAGTAGAATTCGACTTTTATTTTTTTTTCAGTAAAAAAGGCATGGCTTCTCACTATGCTGCTTTGCAAGGACGTTTTATGCTCGCGCTAGATATACAACATGTTCGAATGAAACAACACGCCACTGATAAGGCACAAGCGTTGCAATGTCTAGTCGATATCTTGGTCGAAGACCAATTGGTTACCCCTGATTATATTCATGGGTTGACCGGGCGCGAACAACAAAGTGCAACATATTTAGGGCAAGGAATTGCCATTCCGCATGGGACGCCTCAGTCTCGCCAATATATTTTAAAAACTGGTATTCGTCTGGCGCACTTTCCTGAAGGAGTTGTTTGGGACGGTGAAAATAAAATTTATTTAGCAGTAGTGATTGCTGCGAAATCAGATGAGCATTTGCAAGTCTTACAAATTTTGACGCGGGCTTTAATTAATGATGTCGCTGATCAAGTGAAACAGGCTCAATCCGCAGAGCAAATAATTGCATTATTACAAGCCCAACCTGCATCTTTGGCATTGCATGAAAATTTAATCGCCACTCAAGTTCCCGCACTTGATGTAGAAGATTTAATTTGGCACTCAACACAGTTGCTGAAACAGCAAAAAATGGTGGAGTGTGGTTTTCTGTCGGGTTTAAATCTAAACAGCATGATTCATTTAGGGGAGGGGGTCTGGTCGATCACTTCTAAACAGCATGTTTTGAGCCCAGCTGTAAGTTTGGTAAAAGCGGAACAGGTTTTAAGCCATCAGCAGGAAATGCTCAAGACTTTGGTGTGTATTGCCAGTAATGAGCAACTGGATATGCAACGGTTTCAACGGTTAATGGATATTTTGTTTGATACTGAACAAGTTCATACCCTCAACCAAGAGCAAGATAGTCACCAGTTGGCGCAGTTAATTGGTGCTGAACTGATTCCTGATTGGCCATCTCGTCGTATTGTCTTAGCTAATGCTCATGGTCTACATGCGCGTCCTGCGACATACTTGGTCAATATGACCAAGAAATTTGCAGGGGATATTCTCGTTGCTGTAGATGAGGGGGCTTACGTTTCGGCAAAAAGTTTAACCAAATTATTAGCCATGGGATGCCGTCGTGGTCAAACTCTGACTTTTATTGCACAACCCGATACCGATGCTGTAGCAGGCTTAGAACAAATTATTGATGCAGTTCAGCAGGGCTTAGGAGAAGAGGTTGAAGCTGTTGACCTTGCATCTCATCAGCATAGCAGTAGTGACCCAGTCGTAAATACTTTGGAATTAATGCCTTTTGAATCACATGGCGATACGGGTAGCTGCGGTATTGCGGCATCAACTGGCCTTGCTTTTGGTCCTGCACATGTGGTGAAGCCACGTGAATTTAGTTATGAACGTCGCGGACAGAGTTTTAAAGCTGAGAATGAAAAGCTTGAAATTACGCTTCATCAGGTGAAAAATAGCTTACGTCAATTCATTGCACATACTGAATCTACTGCCATTAAGCAGATATTCATGGCACATTTGGAAATGCTGGATGATCCAGACCTCCTCCAAAGTGTACAACGCGGTTTAAAACAAGGGTTGTCTGCTGCTGCAGCTTGGCATGATCATATTGAAGTGGCTGCTACCGCACAGGCTGCACTTAGCGATCATTTACTGGCAGAGCGTGCGGCTGATTTAAGGGATATTGGTGAGCGTGTTTTGGCTGCTTTGTGTGGTGTGGCCGATATCACAGAACCCGAGCAACCTTATATCTTAATTATGCATGATGTTGGCCCGAGTGATGTAGCGCGTCTGAATAAAGATCGTGTTGCAGGCATTTTGACCGCGGTTGGTGGAGCGAGTGCCCATAGTGCTATTGTGGCACGTGCTCTGGCTATTCCAGCAGTCGTAGGTGCGGGTGTAGCTGTTTTAAATATTGAGAACCATGCCACAGTTCTAATTAATGGGGATACTGGTGAGTATGTGGTCTCACCCGAGCAAAGTCAGATTGATCATGCCATTGCAGAGCGCCAACGCCAGCGCGAGTTACGAGAACAAGCGGAACAGCATTGTTTAGAACCCGCCATCACACTGGATCAACATCAAGTTGAAATCGCAGCCAATATTGGCAAAGTGGGCACTACGATACAGGCTGTGGCCGATGGGGCAGAAGCAATTGGTTTGCTACGCACAGAATTGGTCTTTATGTCACACAGCAGTGCGCCTGATGAGGCTACACAGGAAGCCGATTATCGGGTGGTGTTAGATGCTTTGGCGGGTCGTCCATTGGTGGTACGTACACTTGATGTGGGCGGGGACAAACCTTTGCCGTATTTGCCTATTGAAAAGGAAGAAAATCCATTCTTGGGCTTACGTGGTATTCGTCTGACTTTACGTAAGCCAGAGTTGTTACGTCAGCAATTGGTTGCTTTACTTAAAGCAGCGGATAATCGCCCGTTAAGAATTATGTTTCCGATGATTGGGCGGGTTGAAGAATGGCGAGCAGCAAAAGCAATTTTGGATGAGGTTCGCATACAGCATCCATGTGAAAACTTACAAGTCGGTATTATGATTGAGGTTCCTGCGGCAGCATTGTTGGCTCCAATTCTTGCTCAAGAAGTTGATTTTTTTAGTATTGGAACCAATGACTTGACTCAATATACTCTGGCGATTGACCGTGGTCATCCGCTGTTGTCTGCTGAAGCTGATGGCTTACATCCGAGTATTTTGCTATTGATTGATCAAACTGTTCGGGCAGCACATCAGCATGGTAAATGGGTGGGCATTTGTGGTGAATTGGCTGCTGATCCAAAAGCTGTGCCTGTATTGATAGGCTTGGGCGTGGATGAGTTGAGTATGTCGAGTACCAGTATTCCATTGGTGAAGGCGCAAATTCGTGGTTTGAACTATATAAATTGCCAACAGGTCGCACAGCAAGCCTTAAGTTGTGACAGTGCGTCTGCCGTACGTGCATTGGTGGAGTAATTACCGAATGGCTAAGATATTAAGCATTACTCTGAATCCTGCAATTGACCTCACCGTGCAATTGGATCAACTAAAAGTTGGCGAGGTCAATCGTCAGTTAACGGCCCAAAGTCATGCAGCCGGTAAAGGCTTAAACGTGGCTCAGGTCCTTAAGGATTTGGGACATGAACTGATTGTGAGTGGCTTTTTGGGGCAAGAAAACCGTCAAATTTTTGACCATCATATCCAACAAGAGCAATTTGATAACCAATTTATTTATGTTGCAGGTGAAACACGACAAAACATTAAAGTTGCAGAAGCTTCTGGTCGGATGACTGACATCAATGGCAAGGGCTTTTTTTTAGATACCTCAGCAAAACAACAATTACGTGAACGCCTATCTCAACTGATTTTAGAGGTTGATGTGATTGTGATTGCAGGCAGTTTGCCACAAGGTTTTTCTGCAGAAGAGCTTTCAACACTGATTCTATGGTTACAGTCTGCTGGAAAAAAAGTCGCAGTAGATACTAGTGGTGTTGCGTTGAAAGCAGCAATTGCTGCCCATCCTTGGTTGATTAAGCCTAATACAGATGAGTTGACTGAAACCTACCATTTGCCAGCAGAAACGTTTGCAGAACAGCAGCATCTTTTTGCCAGTTTAAATAGTCAGATCGAACATATTGTGGTCTCGATGGGTGAAAACGGGGTGAACTGGCTTCACCGCACGCAACCCCTGCATGCTACTACACCGAAGGTCACCGTCCAAAGTACGGTGGGTGCGGGAGATTCCTTGCTGGCAGGTATGATTCATGGCTTGTTGAGTTCAACTTCCCCAGAAGAAACATTGAAAACAGCAACCGCAATTGCGAGCAATGCTGTGACCCAAATTGGGTTTGCTCTTCCAGACTTTACTGTTATTGAAGATTTGAAATCGCAAATCTCAGTCCAATCATTGAGTTAATACGATGCAAGAGATAAAACATATTTTATTTGTGCCACATAGTCCCGAGCAGCCGATTAATGCAGTGATTTTGGCCAAAAAACTCTCCAAAGCAGCAACAGCACTTGGTATTTCCAATCATGTGGCGACATCAGTCGAGCATCTTGATTTATCAAATGTTATTGATACGGTTGTTTTTGTTGGACAGAAGTCGGCAGATGCAGATCAACTGCGTGACAAGGTTGTGAAAGTCATTGGTTTGAATAACGCACAACACGATGCGATCATGCTTTTGCAACAAGTTCTTGAGCATTCAGATGCTTTAGATGAAACTATTGCAGCCAATGTAGGGGTTACACGGTTTGTCGCCATTACAGCATGTCCAACTGGTGTTGCGCATACGTTTATGGCGGCCGAAGCCTTACAACAAGGTGCAGTAAAGCACGGTTATCAGATTGATGTTGAAACCCAAGGATCGGTCGGGGCTAAAAATGTTTTATCGGCAGAAAGTATTGTCAAAGCAGATGTCGTGATCTTAGCAACGGATATTGAGGTCAATACAGATCGCTTTGTAGGCAAACGTGTATATCGCTGTAGTACAGGATTTGCCCTTAAGCAAACGGATAAGACTTTTGCAAATGCAATTGCTGAAGCCAAAGTGCTTGAAACGGGTAAGCAAACAGCCACTAAGACTGAAAATGAAAACAAAGAAAAAACTGGAATTTATAAACACCTTTTAACAGGCGTGTCTTTCATGCTGCCGATGGTGGTGGCGGGCGGTTTGATCATTGCCATCTCGTTTATGTTTGGCCTCAATCCTGTTGAAGGAAGCTTTGCCGCATCCTTAAAGCAAATAGGTGCTGCAGCATTTACTCTTATGGTACCTATGCTGGCAGGTTACATTGCTTATTCTATTGCGGATCGTCCGGGTTTAACTCCAGGTTTGATTGGCGGTTTACTTGCAACACAATTAGAGGCAGGCTTTCTCGGTGGATTAGTTGCAGGTTTTATTGCAGGTTATATTGCGTTATTTTTATCGAAACAGCTTAAACTCCCAAGTAGCCTAGAAGCATTAAAACCAATTTTGATTATTCCACTATTGGCCAGTTTAGCTGTTGGTTTAATCATGATTTATGTGGTTGGACAGCCTGTTGCACAATTGTTTGAATTACTCACACACTTCCTTGCCAATATGGGGACGACCAATGCCATGATCATGGGGGTTATCCTTGGAAGTATGATGTGTATTGATGTTGGGGGGCCAATAAATAAAGCGGCTTATGCCTTTACGGTGGGCTTACTTACGTCACAAACATACGGACCGATGGCGATTACCATGGCTGCGGGTATGGTACCACCGTTGGGTATGGCAATTGCAACTTTTCTGGCAAAGCATAAATTTGCCAAACCTGAGCAAGATGCGGGGAAGGCTGCTGTAGTTCTGGGTCTATGTTTCATTTCGGAAGGGGCTATTCCGTTTGCTGCCAAAGACCCGATTCGAGTGCTTCCATGCGCGATCGCAGGTGGTGCTGTAACTGGGGCTTTGGTTGCATTATTTAAATGTGAACTAGTCACTCCTCATGGCGGTGTAATGGTACTGATCATTCCGAATGCGATGAATTATCCATTAAAATATTTATTGGCGATTGCGATTGGAAGTGTGGTGACTGGTGTAGCTTATGCCGTGATAAAACAACGGTTAGAATAAGCCCTCTATAGAGGCTTTGTGAAAGCTATTTAGTGCAATAAATATTATGCTCAATCCTATTTTGGATCAGTTGGAGAGTCTCTGCTTGAATTTGTCCAGGTAATAGGTCATGAGCGATATTGCTAAATCGGATTGCAACCTTACAAATCGAGCCAATAATTTCATCAACTTCTTGGACACAAAGTTCCGCTTCCTGAGTACCAAGTTTCACAAGAGCTTGTCGAGGAATATTCAGTGCCTCACCCATGATATCCATTTGATGTGCAGGAAAGTTCTAAACCTTTACTGATCGCTTCTGCACTGTATTCAAAGGCGATTAATGGCCGACCTGTGATTGCGGTTGAGGAGACCAATGTACCCCAAAGCCAATATTCACCCCATCCATTGTAGTAAACATTAAGTTTTTGAGCATGGATTTATTTCCTTTTGATACGTTGGCGAGCACTACTGTTCTGAAATGACAGCTTTGTCCGTTATAATTGTATAAACATTTTTGGTTTCTGGTAATTATGTCCTCATTGATCAATTTTCTATCTCGCTTTAGTACTGCAACTCTTCAGCGCAGTCTGAGCTATGCTAAACACATTGATAGAGAAACAATTGAGTTCTTTGAGGAAAATGAAGATGTCACGATGTATGCTCAAATTGAAGGGACAGATTATTACGATACCGCGATTACCTATAATCTTAAAAAAGACCGTTTAATCGATGACGACTGCACTTGTCCGGTTGGATATAACTGTAAACATGCTGCTGCTTTAGCGCGGTTATTCTTTCAGGAATATCGCCAAGAATTTCAGCAGCGTTATGCTGACTCTCAATCCCCGCAGGGAATCGCAAAACGCCTACGGGGGGATGATCAGGCACAGCGCTGGTTGAATGATTTTAAACGGTATTTACAACAGACTGAACCAGAGCAATCTGTCAAAACAAACAATTATTTAATTTACCTGCTAGATCAGTCTGTCAGCTTAAAGAAATTGACAGTTGATGTTCAGAAGGCCAGACGCAATAAAAACGGCTCAATTGCGGGGGAAAGTTATTATACCCAATATGAAAATATCACCAGAAAGCATCTGACTTTACCTGAACAAAAACGACAATTATTTAACCAGATTTATTATTATGCCAAAATAAACAGTGACGAACGATTTTATCAAAGCAATCTTGATATCTCCGGAATTTTATTGGAGCATTTCAAATCTTTTATTCAAAGTGGCGATGTGTACTGGCAAAAAAAGAGCCATACTGCACTTCAATGGTCAGAACAAGGCTATCACATCGAACTGATCTGGCAACAAGGTGTAAACAAACAGACAGAGCATTTAAACATTGAATTGGTCAATGGTGATATTCGACTCGATTTGAAATCAAATCCACATATTCAGATTCTCGCGAGTCATCCACCATGTTATGTGGATATTCAACAGAACACGGTGGGCCAGTTATATGGTGAATATACGGCAAATCTTCTGTACCATTTTTTACAGATGCCTGATCTTCCATCTATGCTCTTGCCAGAGTTTGAGAAACTGACTCATCAATATTCAGACGTGAAAAATCTGCCTCAGCCCGAGTCTATTCAGCATATTGATGTCCTTGAGGGTAGTCCCCAGCCAATTTTACGCTTCGGTGTTTTAGATAAATTTGATTGGAAATGGGAAGAGTCTGTTTGTGCTGAAATTGAATTCTCCTATGCAGGCGGAAGAATAAAAGCAGGTACATCAGGCGACAGTTTTATTGGTGAGCAGCATGACAAAATGGTACGACAGCTTCGGGACTTAGTTCAGGAACAACAGTCAATCCAACGTTTACAGCTATTGGTCGAATCACTGAAGTGGGTGAAAGATCTTAGTTATGACCATCAATTAAAACTGAATAAACAACGTCTTGATTCTATGGTTTTTGCTTTCTATGGAGATTGGATCAAACAGCTGATGCCCATCAATCAAATTGAGTTGATGGGCTGGCAGATAGAGCATCTGGAAAACAGCCCCTTTAATCTGCAATATGTTGAAAATTTAAATATTTCTATCACTGAATCTGAAGGTCAGCAGGACTGGTTCAATATCGGGGCGACGGTTCAAGACAGTGCAGGCAATTCTTATAATTTGCTTGATGCGCTCGTAGCTTTGGTGCGAGTAAATCCTGATTTACTTGATCCGCGGACTTTTATTCATCTGCATGACAGTCAAATTTTCACCGTGAAAACTGCAGTTGATCAACCTGATTTGGCTCTATCCGCTAGGGATATTAAGCCGGTATTGTTGCATCTGCAGAGCATTTTACAGCAAGAAGAGCGCAGTATTGATCGCTATGATGCGAGTCAATTATTAGAATTGCAGCATAATCTTGGGATGACATGGCAGGTCAGTGATCGCCTGCAGCAATTTGTACAGAAATTCAAACAAGGCTATCAGCAACAACTGCCGACACCACAAGGTTTTCAGGGAGAGTTGCGTCCATACCAGCAGCAGGGCTTAGGCTGGTTGCAGTTTTTAAGGGAAACCCAGCATGGCGGGATTCTGGCAGATGATATGGGCTTGGGGAAAACAGCACAAACTTTAGCCCATTTACTCATGGAAAAGCAGGCTGGATATTTGCAGGACAGTCCCGCCTTAATTGTTGCACCCACATCGCTGATGCATAACTGGTTCAAAGAAGCGGAGAAATTTACCCCTGAGCTCAAGGTATTGCTGCTACAGGGGCCCGATCGCCATCAGTATTTTGAGCAGATTCCGCACTATGATATTGTGTTAACCACCTATCCGCTTCTGGCGAGAGATGAAGAGCAACTAAAGCAATATGAATATCATCAACTCATTTTGGATGAGGCGCAGAATATCAAAAATCCGCGTGCCAAAGCTGCACAGGTAGTACGGCAATTAACAGCGCGACATCGTCTATGTCTAACCGGTACACCTATGGAAAATCATTTGGGTGAGCTGTGGGCACTATTTTATTTCCTGATGCCAGGATTTTTATATTCACAAGAAATTTTTAATAAAAAGTACCGTCATCCGATTGAAAAACGCGGTGATCAGCAGTTAAGGCAAAAGTTGGTCAACCGGATTAAGCCCTTCATTTTACGTCGCTTGAAAACTGAAGTAGCCAAAGAGTTGCCAGAAAAAACTACGATTGAAGTCAATATTGATATGAATGACCAGCAATCCAAGTTATATGAGGCTGTTCGTGCCACGATGCAGGCAAGCATTCAGAAAATTGTGGCAGAAAAAGGCTTTAAACGTAGTCAAATTCAAATTTTAGATGCCTTACTGAAGCTACGTCAGGTGTGCTGCCATCCTAGCTTACTAAAGCTGGATTCAGTGAAAACCGGGCAGGCGCATTCTGCCAAACTTGAACAGTTGATGGATATGGTCGTTCCAATGGTGGAAGAGGGGCGAAAAATTCTTATCTTCTCTCAGTTTACCTCAATGTTGGAACTGATTGAACAACAGCTCCATCACGCAGAAATTGGCTATGTGAAGCTGACTGGAAAGACCAAAAAGCGAGATGAAGTCATTACAGCGTTTCAGTCTGGACAAGTGCCGGTATTTTTAATCAGTCTGAAAGCAGGAGGGGTCGGTCTGAATCTAACTGCCGCAGATACGGTCATTCACTATGATCCATGGTGGAACCCTGCTGCTGAAGATCAAGCTTCAGATCGTGCATGGCGGATTGGACAGGACAAGCCGGTATTTGTGTATAAGCTGATTACTAATAAAAGCATAGAAGAAAAAATTCTTGCCTTACAGCAAAATAAAGCAGAACTGGCACAGTCTATTCTAAGCACAGATCATGAGGGCGAAGCGAAATTGACGGAAAATGACGTGATGAACTTGTTTGAGAAATTTTAGTTTGGTTTCAGATTAGCCTCATCATCTATAAGTATTTGAAAGTTAGATGCAATTTTTTCCAATGTGCTCTCAATTTTTATTTATGAGCAGGAATCATAGCTAAGTCTAGTAATAGCACTGGCCATACTAACTGTGCTTTGTCCGGCAATACCCCCCATTTTTAATTGAATCGAATAGCGAAAGAAGAAGAGCTTTCAAAAAATATAGTAAAATCAATAACAAAAAAAGCCCCAATCTTTTGATCAGGGCTTTTTGAATCTGGAGCGGGAAACGAGACTCGAACTCGCGACCCCAACCTTGGCAAGGTTGTGCTCTACCAACTGAGCTATTCCCGCGTATTGAGCAGTTTTTATAAAAACTTACACTAAAAAATGGAGCGGGAAACGAGACTCGAACTCGCGACCCCAACCTTGGCAAGGTTGTGCTCTACCAACTGAGCTATTCCCGCGTATTGAGCAGTTTTTGCTAAAACTTACACTGAAAAAAATTTGGAGCGGGAAACGAGACTCGAACTCGCGACCCCAACCTTGGCAAGGTTGTGCTCTACCAACTGAGCTATTCCCGCATAGCGCTGTATGATACAGCAAGCAAGTTCAGGGTCAATAGCTTTATGAAAAAGCTGAGTTTAATTGCATAAAATAAAGCCAGTTTTAGACGATGCCTTGAGCTTTTTTAACTTTTACTCGCGAAACGTTGTGCCTCATACTAGTGAAAAGAGTTTTACGCATTCAACATCCCGAAGGAACAGGTATACTTTGAACGAATCATCATTTTTGGAGACAGGTATGAGCTTGGAGCAGCAACTGATTGAACGCTTACAACAGCTTTCCCCATCACATTTAGAAGTCGTGAATGAATCTTCTGGTCATGGCGGCTATTTCCCAGGGAAAGAATCACATTTTAAAGTGATTGTAGTGAGTGATATTTTTGCGGGATTACGTTTAGTTCAGCGCCATCAAAAAATTTATGCGGTAGCAGGAGACTTACTCAGTCCAGGTAAAATTCATGCTTTGGCTATTCATGCCTTTCTACCTGAAGAATGGCAAGGACAAGACACTTCTAGTCCAAATTGCGCACATGCCCCGAAAAGCTAAGCAGAGATTCAGTCATGGAAACACAATTATTGATTAAGATCGTGCATATGAGTGCTGTCAGCTTGGCATGTGTCGTGATTTTGGCGCGTGCCATGACGCTATTTAAAGGCGTCCAAGGCAATCAGCCCAATCCAGCAGGTCGAACAGCTTTTGTAGCCCTTCAGCACTTAAGTATGCTGGTGATTGTACTGACTGGCATTGCCCTTTTGGTCATGAAAAACTTTGATGTGCAAACATGGTTTTATGCCAAAGTGGTTTTATTTTTAGTGATGTTGTCCTCTTTGTCGAAAGCTTATAAAAAAGAAGACAGCATTTTACTTACACAGCGCCGAGCGGGGTTATTCTTAGCGGTGGTTGCGATGATTTCCATTTTAGGTTTAGTCATGATTAAACCAAACTTTGGCTAATTGTTAGACATAATCATCGGCACGGCGGTTGTTCTGCGCTACACTGCTATCTATAGCGGAAAAATAACAAGAGGGAGGGGATTTCATGCATACACGTGTGGTATTTAATCAAAAAGGTGGTGTCGGCAAATCCAGTATTGCAGTGAATTTGGCAGCAATTAGTGCACATCAAGGCTTAAAAACCTTATTGATTGATCTCGATCCGCAAGCGAATTCGAGTCAGTATGTGCTGGGCGATGACGCAACGTATTCGGCAGACAAACCAGCTTTAGAACCCAATATTGAAAACTATTTTGAAGAAGTGCTTGGAACGACTCAAAATAAAAGTCTATTGGGCAGTGCCATTGGTTCGATCCTCAAAGGACGAGCTAAAGGCTTAGAAAGTTATGTACACCAATCCCCTTTTAAAAATTTGGATGTGATTCCAGCCAGCCCAAGCCTCGGGGCATTGGCTTATGCTTTAGAGTCAAAACATAAAATTTATAAACTGCGTGATGCGTTACAACAGCTTGCCGGAAAATATGATCGTGTCTATATCGATACACCGCCAGCCTTTAACTTCTTTACCTTGTCGGCACTGATTGCAGCCAATAAAGTCCTGATTCCGTTTGATTGTGATGTCTTTTCTAAACGTGCATTACAAACTTTGATCGAAAATGTGCTCGAAACCCAAGACGATCATAATGATCATTTGGAAATTGAAGGCATTGTGGTGAATCAGTTCCAAGCGCAGGCCAAACTTCCGCGTGAAGTGGTGCAACAGCTGAAGGATGAAGGTCTTCCTGTACTAGAAAGTATGTTGCCCCCATCGGTGCTGATGAAAGAATCGCATCACAAAAATTTACCCTTAATTCATTTGGCACACGATCATAAATTGACGCAGGCCTATCAATCATTGTTCAATGAGATTGAGAATAATAAATTGCGAGATTCAGCATGAAAAAGATCACAATTACTTTTTTAATGGGCAGTACGCTGTTATTGAGCGCCTGTGCCACAACGGTTAAACCGACTTATGTCTCTCCTACACAGTATCAAGCTTTGAACTGCCAACAGTTACAAGCAGAATATAATCGGATTCAGCAACATTTAGATGAAGGTGTACCTACTGCGAAACGCACGGGTGTTGGCGTAGGTCTAGGTCTGGGTGGTGGATGGAGTCATGGTGGCGGTTGGGGCTTTGGTCCAAGCGTTTCAGTCAATATGGGACAATCATCGAATACCAAAAAAACTGAAATTTCACGACTTTTGGGTCAGCAAGAGGCGATTGTACAGGCTGCAAAATTCAAAGGTTGTGCGATTACCGTGCAAAATAAGACGAATTAATGTCGCATTTATTCATCCTGCTGAAGGGTTTAATCTTTCAGCAGTCATTAAAATCTTAGCAAAATGTTTCGAAAATAATTTCAATAAAACAATGAATTATCGTTTTAACACGCACTTTTTTACCTCATGGGTTCTGTGTTTTTTCCGCTTTGACTTGAGGAAGCCACTCTTTTTCGGCTAAATTGCGCATCTTTAATCCTGTTGTTGGATGTCTATGATTGAGAGTTGGCTGTTTGTATTGGCAATGATTGCTGTCTTGATGATTCCGGGACCGACCAATGCTTTACTCGCAAGCTCTGCACATCAGCAAGGTCTGGCGAAGACCAGCTTACTTGTACCCGCAGAACTGTTTGGGTATTTCTATGCCATCAATTTATGGGCACTCCTGATTCATCTCAGTACACCGACTTGGCCTTATTTGATTGATCTTTTACATGCACTCAGTGCAGTTTATGTATTTTGGTTGGCTTTTCATTTGTGGAAAAGCTCGCACTTAGAAAAACATAATCAACGTTTTACCTCGATTCGACCTAAACAATTATTTTTTTCTACTTTGAAAAATCCGAAAGCGGTCTTATTTGCTGCAGGTATTTTTCCCTATGAAGCTTGGGATAATCCCACCAATTTCTTTTTGGTGTTTGCGGTGTTTAGTCTGGTGTTATTGCCAACGGCACTGTTCTGGATGTCTTTTGGCCGTGCCATTTTATCGGGTGAGTCCAAACAAATAAAAGCCGATCTCTTATATAAAGGATCGGCCATGTTGTTGTTGGTGTGTATGTTCCCCGTGATTCTACGTTTTTTTGCTTAAGCTTCAGTGGTTGATTTTTTCTTTAATTTGGCACGAATAAAACCAATGATTCCCGGCAAGACACTAATAATAATAATGCCGAAAATCAGATGCGTGAAATTGTCTTTGACCACAGGCACATTACCAAAAATATAGCCTAAAGTAATGAATGAACCAATCCAGCAGAATGCGCCAATTAGGTTATAAGATAGGAAAAATTTGTAATCCATTTTTCCTGCACCTGCTACAAAAGGTGCAAAAGTCCGCGCAAAAGGAATAAAACGCGCAAAAATAATAGTTTTACCACCATGTTTTTCAAAGAATTTTTGTGTATTAATTAGATGTTGTTTATTGATGAAACGTGATTCGATTTCAAAAACGCGCGGTCCAATATAACGACCAATGTGATAATTCAGCGTATCGCCCAGTACGGCCGCGATAAAAAGTAAAACACCAAGAGTCCACGGATTCATTGCACCTGTAGATGCTGCTAAGGCACCTGCGGCAAACAATAAGCTGTCGCCGGGTAGGAACGGCATGACCACCAAACCTGTTTCCACAAAGATGATGAGAAACAAAATTGCATAAATCCAAACCCCATAGTTGGTGATAAACTCAAGCAGATGGTCATCGACATGTAATATAAAATCAATCAGTTCCATGGGGCACAAATAAGCAAAAGAGTGCGGAAATCCTAGCAGTCTCGTTATCAGAAGTCAGTATTAAAACGTAAATAAATTTAGCTATCAGTGTTCTTATCTTAAAACGATGTGTGATGAAAATGGATATTTATTCTAAAAATAGAGAACATTAAGATAGCTACAACTTCAAATAAAACGTATTTAAAGGTGTAAAAATATTTAATCCAAATGTTGTGGCCAAAAATATTGTCAATCAACCCAATACCGATGTAGTTTTAGCTTTAATTCCCCGTGTACTGATGGCTTATATTTTCCTTGTTGCAGGCTAGGGAGAAATTTCAGCTTATAGCGTAACTTTAGGGTATATGGAGTCGATGAGGACCTGGAGCGCTATTACCTTTAACCATTTTAGTTGAGTTTGGTGGTGGCTTAGCGCTGTTATTTGGTTTTCAAGCCCGCTTTGCTGCGTTTGGCTTAGACCTATTTAGTGTTATTACGGCGTTTATTTTTCACGATGGCGCACAAGCCAGCATTAACTTTATGAAAAACTTTGCCATGGCAGGTGGTCTATTTTTTCTAATGCTGCATGGTGCAGGAAAAATGAGTCTAGATCATTTGATTGAAAAATAATTCAAAATGAAAAGCAGCATGCAGGATGCTGCTTTTTTATTTACAAAAAAGTACGGTGTGGACGTTCTTTTTTTTTTTGATCAAGATCAATAAAACATGAGGAAAATAAGATGAAAAATCTTTTTAAAATAGGGTTATGTATTACAAGTTTAAGTCTTGCCGTTGGTGCATGGGCCAAGGATGACCATATCATTTTACAAGAAGCTGCAAAGAACCATGTCTCTGTGTCAGCCATTGCAAAGCTCAAAGATGAAACGGCGGTCACTTTAAAAGGGACACTGCTGAAACATCTCAATGAAGACCACTATGAGTTCAGCGATGGTACAGGGGTTATTTTGTTGGATATTGATGACGATTTATGGAAAGCATCCAATATTAAAGCAGGTGATAAAGTGCAGGTTGTGGGAGAGGTGGATACACATCGTTATAAACCGACCGATATTGAAGTCGTTAAAATAGAAAAAGTTTTGAAATAAACATCAGGCACGCGAAAGCGTGCTTTTTGATATAAAAACCATTGGGTTTTAAGCGTTGTATAAAGCTTGTCCGAATTATGTGCGTTATGCGCGGAAAAATGCTAGAATACGGCGCTTATATTCGTTTGCCTTTCATAGTTGTTTGTCATGACTACCAATACTCAAATTACTGAAGATCGTATCCTTATTTTGGATTTCGGTTCTCAATATAGCCAGCTTATTGCACGCCGCGTACGTGAAGCTGGTGTATATTCTGAAATGTATGCCTATGACATGTCTGAAGAAGACATTCGTGCATTTAATCCAAACGGTATCA
This sequence comes from Acinetobacter sp. SwsAc2, assembly GCF_013391465.1. Classification (NCBI taxonomy): domain Bacteria; kingdom Pseudomonadati; phylum Pseudomonadota; class Gammaproteobacteria; order Moraxellales; family Moraxellaceae; genus Acinetobacter; species Acinetobacter sp. SwsAc2. The sequence goes on from NZ_JACBEZ010000006.1 coordinate 95,640, forward strand.
TCTTATCAGGTGGTCCTGAGAGCGTACACGAAGAAGGCAGCCCACGTGCGCCAGAAGTTGTGTTCAACTTAGGTGTACCAGTTTTGGGTATTTGCTATGGCTTACAAACCATGTCTGCACAGCTTGGCGGTAAAGTTGAGCCGGGTACTGTACATGAATTCGGTTATGCCGAAGTAAACATCCAAGTTCGTGACAAGTTGATTGGTGATCTTGAAGACACCAAAGACCAACTTAAAGTTTGGATGAGCCATGGCGATAAAGTGACAGCGATTCCTGAAGGTTTCCAAATCACTGCAAGCACACCAAGCTGTCCAGTTGCGATGGTTTCTGATGAAACTCGTCGTTTCTACGGTATTCAGTTCCACCCAGAAGTAACGCACACTGCAAAAGGTGCAGAGTTATTATCTAACTTTGTACACAGCATTTGTGGCTGTCGTAGCCTGTGGAATTCTGAAAACATCATTGACTTACGCGTTGAACAATTACGTGAGCAAATTGGCGATCAAAAAGTTCTTTTAGGTCTGTCGGGTGGTGTGGATTCTTCGGTTGTTGCTGCGCTTTTACACCGTGCGATTGGTGATCAATTGACTTGCGTATTTGTAGACAATGGTCTGCTTCGTTTGAACGAAGGTGAGCAAGTGATGGACATGTTTGCGAAAAACATGGGTATCCGTGTGATTCGTGCCGATGCTGAAGAGCGTTTCTTGACTGCACTTGCGGGTGAAGTTGATCCTGAGAAAAAACGTAAAATCATTGGTCGTGAGTTCATCGAAGTTTTTGCTGAAGAAGCGCGTAAGCTTGATGGCGTAAACTTCCTTGCTCAAGGGACGATTTACCCAGACGTGATCGAATCTGCGGCAACTAAAAATGGTAAAGCACATGTGATTAAATCTCACCACAATGTGGGCGGTTTACCAGATGACTTAGCTTTTGAATTAGTTGAACCAATCCGTGATTTGTTTAAAGATGAAGTACGTCGTTTAGGTACAACTTTAGGTTTACCGTTTGAAATGCTATATCGTCATCCATTCCCAGGTCCAGGTTTGGGCGTGCGTATTTTGGGTGAAGTGAAGAAAGAATATGCAGACATTTTACGTCTTGCAGATGACATCTTCATGCAAGAGCTTCGTGCTAGCGGTTGGTATGATAAAACTGCACAAGCCTTTGCTGTATTCCAACCGGTGAAATCTGTTGGCGTCGTAGGTGATGGTCGTCGTTATGCATGGGTGATTGCACTTCGTGCCGTTGAAACGGTTGACTTTATGACAGCACGCTTCGCACATCTTCCTTATGATCTTGTAGATAAAATCTCTACACGCATCATGAACGAAATTAAAGATGTTTCTCGTGTTGTTTATGACGTATCGTCTAAGCCACCAGCAACGATTGAATGGGAATAATTTTCTAACGAAAATTATGTTAAAAAAAGAGCGCTTAGGCGCTCTTTTTTATTTTATACTGAATGAAAATTAGGATTCAAATTTGAGTTTTTATGTATACGCATTATGATTTAATGTTGCCTTTACTACGTATTATGCAATCACATGATGTGACATATAGTTTAAAAGAGGCTTATGAAGCATTACTGCAAGAGTTAAAATGTCCAGAAGAAGAACGTAATGAAACGATGGAAGATGGGAGAAACATCATCTTTTATCGTTTACAATGGGCGAAAACTTATCTAAAGAAAGCAGGATTAATAGATTATTCTAAAAGAGCACATTTTAATTTATCGAATGTGGGAAAAGATTTAGATTTAAGAAAAGTTGAAAAAATAGATAAGAAATATTTATCCAGATTTGATAGTTTTAATGAGTTTAGAAAAATAAATTCAAAAAATGAAAAAGTGCAAAAAATTGAAAATACACAAAAAGATAGTTCAGATTCTGAGGAATTAACACCTCCTGAGATTATTTACCAGCAATCAAAAATATTAAATAATGATTTGAAAGATGAGCTATTAACTTTAATTAAAAACAATTCCTCATCATTTTTTGAAAGACTGGTTGTCGATTTACTCGTTGCTATGGGGTATGGAGGATCGCATCAAGATGCCGCTCAAGCGATTGGCAAAACTAGTGATGGTGGTATCGATGGAATTATTAGTGAAGACCGTTTAGGTTTAGACAAAATTTATATTCAGGCTAAACGCTGGGAAAATACAGTGGGTCGGCCTGAGATACAGCAATTTAAAGGCGCACTGGCAGATCAAGTAGCTAAGAAAGGAGTCTTTATTACGACTTCCAATTTTAGTAAAGAGGCGATTGAGTCGGCTAGAAAATCAGGCATTGTTTTAATTGATGGTAATAAATTAACGGCTCTCATGATTGAATTTGGTTTAGGTGTTCAAGTGGAGCGTAGTTTTCATATCTATAAAATTGATCAAGATCGTTTTGATGAAGAAAACTTTTGATTTTTCCTAAGTGATGGCTTTCCATCACTTCTAAAACACTTTTGCAGAGCAAAAACACACCTTATAAAGATGTAACAACATTTTTACATCCACGCATTGCCTTGTAGTTAAGGTTTGAAAACACAAGATATTGTCCCAAGTTTAAGAATCAGCATTCTATTTTTAGGGATGTGCAGTTGGGAATCTGCTTGTTATGATCTAGGACATATGGATCTGTAATGAGTAAGCACATGACGAATAATAACTATACTGAACTTTCACATTCGGATGACTGTGAAAAATACGTAAATCAATTCATTCAAGAGTTTCCACTGAGAAGTGCTGAAATAGGCCAAGGGACGGTCATCAAACGCGCGCTGCCAAGTCGCCATAAACGAATGATTGGTGCATGGTGTTTCTTAGATCATGCAGGCCCTGTAACCTTCCCTCAAGGGGATGGTTTAGATGTTGGCCCACATCCACATATCGGTTTGCAAACCTTTACATGGATGATTGAAGGCACCATGATGCATACCGATAGTTTGGGTAGCAAACAGCTGATTCGTCCAAAACAGGTCAATTTAATGACCGCAGGACACGGGATTTCCCATACGGAAGTCGCACCAGATACAGAAACCAAAATGCATGCGGCACAATTGTGGATTGCATTGCCTGATGCACAAATTGCTGTTGAACCACGTTTCGATCACTATCCAGAACTGCCAGTGGTGGAAAAAGATGGGGTGGCGTTTACCATTTTGGTTGGAGAGTTTTTAAATACCACCTCACCTGTGAGTGTTTATACCGAGCTGTTAGGAGTGGACTTAAGCGCAACAGAAAGCACCAAAACCCGTTTAACACTCAATCCAAACTTTGAATATGGCTTTATGGCTTTAGAAGGAACGGCCACGGTCAATGGTCACGAACTGACGGAAGACAATATGGTGGTGCTCGAGCAGGGTGTAAGTGCGATTGAAATTGAAATCCATGCTGGCAGTCGCTTGTTACTGTTAGGTGGTGAACCGTTTGAAAGTCCAATTTTACTGTGGTGGAACTTTGTTGGTCGTACTCAAGAAGAATTGAAAATTGCGCGTGATCAGTGGATTGCACAAGATGAACGTTTTGGTTCGATTCCTGACTATGAAGGTCCGCGCTTAGAAGCTCCAGCATTTCCAGACCAAATGCGCGCTTCAAAATAAAGGGAATACTGCGACAAGTCGTTCAACAACAGAATAGGTGGACAGTTTCAATACTTGAAACCTATTCAAAATAATATCAATGAAAAATAGGATAATAAAAAAATGGCAATCATTGCGAATGCGGAAGTCAAAACATGCGTCGAAGCATGGTCTGGTAAAGTAAGCAGTGGGCGACATCAATTCATTACCGATAAACCAGCGTCTTTTGGCGGTCAGGACAAAGGCCCTGCACCTTATGACTTTATTTGTACAGGTTTGATTTCCTGCACCATGATTACCCTACGTATGTATGCGCAGCACAAAGGTATTGAATTGGGGACTTTTAGTGTCGAAGCAGATTTTAATGCCAATAAAGAAGGCCGAGAATGGATCAGCCGTCGTTTGTCGTTTGAGCAAACATTGACAGAAGAAGCACGCCAAAAAATCTTAGACATCTGTCAAAAAACACCAGTCACTAGAACTTTATTACGTTCCGTCGAGATTGAAACCTCAATTGTCTAACTCGCTTGACGGTTTTTTATAGACGGTAAAGGATTTTGTGCGACTGGATATTCATGTGTATCGAGAGGTGCAAAATCCAAATTTTAGAGTAAAGTGGGTGCTAGATTTCAATTAAAAAAGGTAAAACAATGATCACCCTGCACCATTTGGAACATTCACGCTCTTTACGCATTTTATGGGCTTTGGAAGAGTTAGGGTTGGAGTATGAGGTGAAGTTTTATAAACGCCTACCGACCTATGCTGCGCCACCTGAGTTAAAAAACATTCATCCCTTAGGCAAAGCCCCCGTTTTGACCGATGGTGATTTGGTTATTGCAGAATCTGCGGTGATTTTAGAATACTTGCAAGCCACCTACGATACAGAACATAAGTTTAAACCGCAAAATCCAAAGGATTTAATGCAATACAACTACTGGATGCATTATGCCGAAGGCTCGTTGATGCCATATTTGGTTATGACCTTGGTGATGAGTAATGTACCGAAGCATGTTCCATTTCTAATTAAACCGCTTGCCAATAAAATTTGTGATGGAGTTAAAGGTGGCTTTATTAATCCACGCTTGAAAGAGCACAGTGCATATTTGGAAAATTATTTATCTCAACATGACTATTTTGCAGGTGATTTTTCCTTTGCTGATATTCAAATGAGCTTTCCTGTGGTGGCGATGCAAGAGCGGGTAAAAGCCCATAACCCTCAAATGGTGGCTTATGCACAGCGTATTCAGCAGCGCCCAGCATTTAAAAAAGCCAAAGAGCTCAGTGGGTTCTAATGGGTGGTGATGGTTTGAACTTGATTTTCTTACCCGGTGCATCGGGCAATACGGCATTTTGGCAACCTGTCATACAGTGTCTTCCTCAGGACTATTCAACCATGGTCGTCGCTTATCCGAGCTTTGGTGGCTATCCTGATGATGTGGATATACAGAGTTTTGAGGGCTTACAAGACGATGTATTGAATCAAATCCAACAGCCTTCTGTGGTCGTTGCACAATCGATGGGCGGCATTTTTGCAGTACAAGCTGCCTTACAAAAGCCTGAGCAGGTGCAGGCTTTGGTACTCGTGGCAACCTCAGGTGGCATTGATTTAAGTTCTTTTCAGGTGGCGGATTGGAGAGAGGATTATCAACAGAGCTTTACGGTTCCTGATTGGTTTGTTCAGCATCAGTCTGATTTGACGAGCAGTCTGGAGCGTATCCAGTGTCCAGTTTTGTTGATTTGGGGCGATGTAGATCCGATTAGTCCTGTTGCGGTGGGGCAGGCCTTACACCGTCAAATACCACATGCTAAATTGCACATCGTGTCACAGGGTCAACATGATTTGGCTTATGTGCATGCGGAGCATGTTGCGCAATTGATTCAAAATTTTCTCGTCAAACTCAGAGTATAAAAAAGGATGCCTCGGCATCCTTTTATTTTTTAGCGCTTGACCACAATCGAATCAATCCCGCTATGTTGTAGGGTTTGCTGTGCAATCACCGCGGCTTCTTGCGAGTCATATGGCCCTGAAATCACGCGATACCATGTTTGGCCGCCTTCAACGGTTTTGACGACATCGGCAGAGAGACCATTTAAGATAATTTCTGCACGACGTGCATCGGCACTGTCAGGGTCGGGGTAGCTACGCACTTGCAATATAAAACTTGGCGCTTGCGGTGTCGGTGCTGCTTCGGTTAAACCTGGTTCAGCAGGGGTGCTTTCTTCGGCAGCAGGTGCTTCAACAATCACGACGGTGCTTGGATTGTCTTTGGTTTCAGGAATGGCTTGATCAGGAATTGGCGTCACTTGCTGCTGTGGCAGTAGGTCATAGAAACGGTAGTCTTTATTGGTTTCTTCTTGATAATGTTCCGAAGTGATTTGACCTTTCGGCTTCACTGGTGCCCAAGGCTTCCACAGTAACAGTGCTACAGCAAAACAGAGCACGATTAAAATGACCACAAGTGTACCGAGCCAAGCTGGAATCAGTGGCTTTTTGGGTTTGTTCGGTCTTTCAGATACACCGCGCTGCGTTTTTCCAAACACGTGGAAACCTCTTTTCTTTTAATCAATATGAGGGACTGGCCCATTCTTTTCTTTATTTTAATACTTGGCCTCAATGGATTCAAAGAGGCATCATCGTAAAATAAAGAATCGCTTTACAAAATTCAAGTTTCGCAAAGCGAGCAATACATCAGGGTTGATATGGTTACTTCGGGCATAGCCCTGTGTCTTGCGACGATGTGCAAAGCGTTGCTTTTTACATCGGTACCTCAAGCATAGCTTTCGGTCTTACAGCCATGTGTGAAGCTTTGCTTTGCTGGTTACATCGTCTCAGGTGCAGACACACCTAGTAACTCTAAACCATTACGCAAAACTTGTTGTACGTTTATTGAAAGTAATAAACGGGCTTGCGAAAGGGCAATATTCTGTTCGTCGATAATTCTTGTATTATCCAAGTTATACCAACCATGGAATAACGCTGCGAGTTCTTTCAAATAGTTACCCACTTGGTGTGGTTCATAGCTATTTGCAGCACGAAGCACAATTTCAGGATAGGCCGCAAGTTTGGCAAGAATTTCAGTTTCAGCATCAAGAGTTAATAAGGTCGCATCGTAATTGGCTGCTTTGCTACGATCAAAACTAATGCCTTTTTCAGGTGCTTTCACATCGACCATACGATTGACACGTGCATGCGCATACTGGATGTAGTACACCGCATTGTCTTTGCTTTGTGAAACTGCAAGGTCTAAGTCAAAGTCAATGTGTTGCTCAGACTTACGCATCACGTAGTAGAAACGCGCAGCGTCGTTGCCCACTTCTTTACGCAGGTCGCGTAAAGTCACGAACTGACCAGAACGAGATGACATTTGTACCATCTCACCACCACGCCATAGGCTGACGAACTGAACCAATAGAACGGTGAGTTTTTTCGAGTCATAACCCAAGGCATCAATTGCGGCTTTGACCCGTGAAATATAGCCATGGTGGTCTGAGCCCCAGATATCAATGATATCGGTATAGCCACGTTGTAATTTGTTCAGGTGATAAGCAATGTCAGAAGCAAAGTAAGTGGTTTGTCCATTACGGCGCTTCACAACACGGTCTTTTTCATCGCCAAACTCAGTCGATTTGAACCAAATGTTGCCGTCTTTTTCATATAAGAAACCACGTTGTTCTAAAGTTTCTAAAGCTTCATCAATTTTGTCTGTCAATGAAGCTTCACTGAACCATTGGTTAAAGGTTACACCAAACTCGCCCAAGTCATCTTTGATGTCATCTAAGATCGCATTCAGCGCTGCTTGGTGGAATACGCGGTAAGCTTCACCGATTAAGCTTTGTGAATTATGGATTAAACCATCGATGTGCTTTTCTTTGTCGCCTGAAAGGACAACTTTATTGCCTTCAGCATCGAGTTTTTCTGCATATTGCACATCTTCAGGAACATCTTTATACACGTCTGCTACAGGGCGAACGTAAGCATCGCCATCAGCATCGATAATACTTTGCGCGATTTCTTTAACATAATCGCCTTGATAGGCATTTTTAGGGAAAACCAGTTCTTGGCCTGTTAATTCGAGGTAGCGTAAATAGGTAGATGTTGCAAGGATGTCCATTTGACGACCTGCATCATTCACATAATATTCACGGTCTACTGTTGCACCTGTTGCCTCAAGCAAGGTTGCAACGGTCATCCCATAGGCTGCGCCACGACCATGACCAACGTGCAAGCTAGACGTTGGGTTGGCAGAAACGAATTCTACTTGGATTTTCTTCGCAGCATTGGCTTGAGTGCGACCAAATTGTTTGCCTTGCGCTTGAATTTGATCAAGTACAGCAAAACGTTGGTCAGCATTTAAAAAGAAGTTAATAAAGCCAGGACCTGCGATTTCTGCTTTGCTGATGTCCGCCACTTCAGGCAGTGCAGCAAGAATTTTTTCGGCTAAATCACGTGGCTTCATACCCGCAGCTTTAGAGGCAATCATCGCGATATTGGACGCGAAATCCCCGTGGCTTCGGTCTTTGGTACGCGTCAAAGTACTGCTGTTGTTCCAGTCTGCTGGAAGGATACCTTCAGCTTGAAGGTTTTGTACTGCGTGCTCGAGAGCTGCTTGGATTGCCGTGTTCATATTCAGTCGAAAATTTAATGTCGCAGAAAAACGCTAAATATAGCAAATTTCCGCGTCTTTAGGTGAATCCATTTTTATAGAGTAAAAAATGTTCACTAACTGCTAACGATTGCGCTGCAATAAACATGAAAAGCGCAGTATGATGAAAACCAAAACGCATACTTTTAAGGATAAAACGTGTCTGAACAGCGACCGATGATCATTGGCAATATTCCCAAGTTACCAGCAAAATATGCCATGTTTATTTTGCCGTTTTTTATCTCATTTTTTATGAGTGGCATTATCTCGATGATCAATCTTTGGCGCAATTTGGGCTGGGTGGACAATTTCCTACAGGTTTGGCTGTCCGCATGGATGATGTCTTGGGTGGTGGCTTATCCTGTCGTGCTCATTGTACTGCCGATTGTGCGCCGTTTGACTGGTGTATTTGTCGATATGTCACATTTGAACCCACCCAAATAAGCCCCATTTTAGCTATTTTCACGGCATGAAACAGGTTTGCTCAGGAGTTCCGCATTTTGGTTTTGAAAACGATACAGTTTGCCTGCGTGAAAGAGCTTAATCACTTGGGCACTGGCAAGCTGTTGTTGAAAACGACTCAGGGTTTGGCGTTGAAATGGATCAAAGGGATTGCCGTAGTTTTTGTTGTCGAGTAAAAACTGAATCTGTCCTGCTTCTTTAGCATAGCCGTATAAGATACGTTTGCCTTGCGCATCTTGAAGCTCAAACGTAGGCGGATGACTGCTGATTTTACAATTCAGACGCAGTGAGAGCACAAAGCCTTCGGTCGATTTGTTTTGTAGCTGATAAATCCCTTGTTTTTCATTCTCCAAATAGACCCATTGGTTCAAGGGTAAATTTGCACTGAGTTGCTCATATTGCTCGATGGTGGCTTTACTGATATCGACAATGCCTTTGGGATCGATTTCAGGTAATTTTTCTTTATGACTAAATACCCCTGTAATTTTATCACTCAGCGTATTTTGCGTTGTAGAAATGGATTGGCATGCTGTCATTTGCGTGAGGCAAAGACATGTAAGGCTTAACAACATCAGTTTTTTGATGATCATTTTTCATATAAAGAAGAAATAAAAGCGCTAGCTTAGCTTGAGCTTTATTCAAGTTCAAATTTTATCCATGCGCTATTTGGCTGAAAGATTGCCGCAAACTTGATTTTTATTTTCAGACTAAATCGCTTTGATAATTGCATCACGCTTATAAATATCAAAAGACGAGTAAATGGCGCTAAGCTAGTAGCCGAATTAGATGCATAGATTCTCCCCATAGGTTCATCTAAATCTATGTATAACGAGATAGGTAATGACGACAGAATATTTAAAGACAAAACAACCCTTATACATCCCTTATGCGGGCAATACCTTACTTGAGTTGCCGCTGTTAAATAAAGGATCGGCGTTTACGGAAGAAGAGCGCACTCGCTTCAACTTACATGGTTTAATTCCACATGTTGAAGAAAGCATTGAAGAGCAAAGTCAGCGTTCTTATCAACAGTATTGTGCTTTTAATGATGCGATCAATAAGCACATTTACTTGCGTAACATTCAAGACACCAACGAAACCTTGTTCTATCACCTCATTGAAAACCATTTAAGTGAGATGATGCCGATCATCTATACTCCAACGGTGGGTGAGGCTTGTCAGCGTTTCTCGGATATTTATCGCCGCCATCGTGGCACATTTATTTCCTATCCAGACCGTGCGCATATTGATGACATCTTGCATAACATCAACAAGAAAAATGTCAAAGTCATTGTGATTACCGATGGCGAGCGTATTTTAGGCTTGGGCGACCAAGGCATTGGCGGAATGGGTATTCCGATTGGAAAATTGTCGCTATATACCGCGTGTGGGGGTATTAGCCCAGCTTATACTTTACCAATTACCCTCGATGTCGGGACCAATAATCAGCAGTTACTGAATGACCCGATTTATATGGGCTGGAATCAACCGCGTATCAGTGGTGATGAGTACTATGCTTTTGTTGATGAAGTGATTGCTGCAATCAAGCGTCGTTGGCCGAAAGCGTTGATTCAATTTGAAGACTTCGCGCAAAATAATGCCATGCCGTTATTGAATAAGTACCGTGATGAAATCTGTTGTTTTAATGATGATATTCAAGGTACGGCAGCCGTTTCTGTGGGCAGTTTGATTGCTGCATCACGTGCGGCAGGTAAACAGCTCAAAGATCAAACCGTTGCCTTCTTAGGTGCGGGTTCAGCAGGCTGTGGGATTGCTGAGCAAATTGTTGCGCAGATGAAAGTTGAAGGTTTAACTGATGCCGAAGCGCGTGCACGCGTGTATATGGTCGATCGTTTTGGTTTAATCACTGAAAATCAGCCGAATCTACTCGATTTCCAACGTAAATTGGCGCAAAAGCCAGACGTGATAGCGCAATGGGGCAATGCTGAAGAGGTGATTTCACTGCTCGATGTCGTGAAAAATGCCAAACCTACCGTGTTGATTGGCGTATCGGGTCAGCCGGGCTTATTCACTGAAGAAGTGATTCGTACTTTGGCTTCGAACTGTGATCGTCCGATTGTGCTGCCACTGTCTAATCCAACGTCGCGCGTTGAAGCCGTGCCAGCAGATATTATTCACTGGACGGATGGCAAAGCTTTGATTGCGACAGGCAGTCCTTTTGCCCCTGTCAATTATCAAGGCAAAATTTATAATATTTCGCAGTGCAATAACTCATATATCTTCCCGGGCATTGGGTTAGGCGTGATTGCCGCTAATGCAACCCGTGTGACCGATTCGATGTTAATTGCATCGAGCAATGCTTTGGCAGATTGTTCCCCGATGTTGACCAACCCTACAGCAGATTTATTGCCTGAGATTGATGAAATTCAGAAAGTCTCTAAGCTGATAGCCTTTAAAGTGGCCAAAGCAGCAATGGATGCAGGTGTAGCCCCGATTATTAGTGATGAGCAATTGCAACACGCGATTGAGAAAAACTTCTGGAAGCCAGAGTATCGTCACTATAAACGTGTTGCCTTCTAAAGCTGAAAATGAGATTGAACAAAAAGGAGCGTAATGCTCCTTTTTGTTTTTTGAGAGCTGCGTCTTCATTAACATTATTTTACTAGATTAAAAAAAGACATTTTGTACACTCCGCGCACAAGTATAAAAACCAATAACTTAACAATGATCATGTTCAATTCTATTTATAAAATGCTGGAATCCTTTGGATTCGGCTCACAAAAACGTGCTCTGCATATTCATTTTTCCAATCTGGCTTTGAACACACAGGTGTTTATTCAGCGCATTGAGGGTGAGCACAGAATCAATCAAGGCTTAAAAGCTGAAATTTTATGTCTATCGACTAATGCTTATCTGCCTTTAAAACAGTTCATCGGTGGCCGTGTCGCAGTTGATCAGGTCACGGATGTGGGGCAACTTTCCCGTCTGACGGGGGTGATTACCAGTGCCAGTCAGGGGCAAAGCGATGGCGCGCTAACTGTTTATAAACTTACCGTTGAAGATGCAACTGCGCTGTGGCATAAGCGCAGAAACAGTCGCGTGTTTATGAGTAAAAGTGTTCGTGAAATCACTGAAATTCTGTTTAGCGAATGGCAAAGTCACAGTACATTATTTGCAGCCAGCTTAAGCCTGAACTTAGACGGTTTGAGTCGTGATTATGATGTACGACCTTTTGTCATGCAATCTAATGAAACCGACGCTGAGTTTCTCACTCGATTATGGCGGAGTGAAGGTATTAATTGGTTGATCGATGAACAAGCTCCGATGGTGCTCAGTTCGTCGGAACCGATTCAGGCACAGCAACTTCGTTTGATGGATGATAATCAAGCTTTTACAGCACTGGGCCGCCGAAAGATTCGTTTCCACCGCAGCCATGCCACTGAGCCTTTTGATAGCATCACCAGTTTTATTGCTGAACGTCACTTACAATCCACCATGGTACAGACGCAGCGTTGGCAAGCGCAACATTTAGCTCAAGATCAGAGTCAGGCTGTATTGAGTGCACATCAGCATAGTGATCAACAAGACAATGAAAGTTTGGGGCTGGAACAAGTCTGGTGTGTCAGTCCAGCATGGACGGCTGATCTACAAGGTGAGGATCAGGCCACGTCTGCTAATAGCAGTCAACTAGATCGTCTCAACCAACAACTGAACCAATATCATGAGCTTCAGGCCAAATATTTCACAGCAAAAAGTAGCGTTCGAGATGCGCAAGTGGGCTATTGGTTTGAAATGGTGGATCATCCTGAAATAGAACAGCATGTGTCCGCAGAGCGTGAATTTCTCATTTTAGGCAAAGTTTTTTATAACCAAAATAATTTACCCAAAGAGTTATTACAGCAAATCAATTTATTACTAAAAGGAAGTCGCTGGCAAGGTCTGAGTGAGGAACGACAAGCCAATGAACTCTTTGTCGTACGCCGTGAAGTCAAAATTGTTCCTGAATATCAAGCGTGGATACACCGTCCAGCAGCCCATCCTTTACGGGCCAAAGTCGTCGGGCCTGAAGGGGAAGAAATTTATGTGGATGCATGGGGACGGATTAAAGTTCGCTTCATGTTTACACGTAGTGATGACCATGCTCATGATGGTGGTGCAGGTGCAAATGACAATGACACGGACTCGGCATGGGTCGATGTATTGACTCCATGGGCGGGTGAGGGATATGGCGCACGTTTTCATCCGCGTGTCGGAGAAATTGTGGTCATTGACTTCTTTGAGGGGGATGTCGATCGACCCTTTGTCGTAGGGCGTATTCATGAGGCCGAGCGCCACCAAACCATGTTTGATGTGAAAGGGACATTGCCTGCGACGAAGAAACTCAGCGGGATCCGTTCACAAGAGGTTGCAGGGCCAGGCTTTAACCAACTGCGTTTTGATGATACGACAGGACAAATTAGTGTGCAGCTACATAGCAGTCATGGAGCGAGTCAGCTTAATCTAGGTAACCTCAGTCATCCGAAAGCAACTGAAAACAGTGATGGGCGTGGTGAGGGTTTTGAGTTAAGAACGGATCAATGGGGAGCCATGCGTGCAGGCAAGGGTCTCTTGATTAGTACCTATGCACAGGATCAAGCGGTCGCAGATCATTTGGCTGCATCCGAAGCCCAGTCCATCTTACAGCAAGGTCATGACAGTATGCATATGTTGAGTACTTTGGCTGTTAAACAACAGACTGATGCACTGAATGTGGTTAATCGTCTGCCTAAATTGATTCAGTCTGTAGAGTTAAAAGGGGCCAATCAAGCACTCCAAGCAACCGTTGGTTTATTTAAAACGGCAGTTAGTCAGGATCCGATTTCGGCATTAAAAACGTGCGGTGGTTTTCTTGAGGATATTCAAAAATTTGGTCAAGATACGGACAATTTGATCAATGAGTTTAAAGATTATTTTCAGGATACAGAGGCTTCAATAGGCAATTTAAAAGCCTTTATCGATAACCTCGAAGAACATGGTTCAGATGCTTTGAAAAGTCAGTTGCAAGGCGTTAAAGAAAAATTGAATGCGGATCCATTCGCTGCTTTAAAAGATGTAGGCAAAGTGATTGCCAATGTTGATATGAAAGACTTTGACCTGACCAGTGCTTGCGGAAGCTTTAATAAAGGCAGCAAACTGAATGTTAATCCCATGCAGGCATTGGGCTCCATGCAAGGTTTTATGGAGACATATGCTCAAGAGGCAGAGCAAACGCAGGATACTCAGAATCAAGCTCAAGCGAAGATTTTTCGTCAGGCTTTAATGTTGTTGGCTTCCCCCAATGGTATTGCCTTAACGACGCCTGAAGATATTGTTTTACAGGCTTCTCAAGACATCGCTGAAAGTGCACAGGGGTCCATCAACTTAAGTGCTCAGAAGAATATTATTGCGCATGCACAGGATAAAGTGAGCTTATTTGCTGCACAAAAAGGGCTAAAGGCATTTGCTGCAAAAGGAAAAGTTGAATTACAGGCACAAGATGATGCGATAGAGGCGATTGCGCGTAAGGTGATTAAGTTAATTTCAACAGAAGATAAAATAGAAATAACCAGTCCGAAGGAAATTGTACTGACTGCTGGTGGTTCACAGCTCAAAATTAATGGGGATGGGATTTTTACGACAACAGGTGGAAAGTTTGAAAGTAAGGCGGGTCAGCATAGTTTTGTGGGTGGGGCTACAGTAAATGCTGAATTACCTAAAATGCCTGAAAGTGGAATGTATAGTATGAGGTTTGATCTGAGCCAAATTTTTGATCCGAATATATTGAAAAATATGAAATATAAATTAATAAATCATTCTAAAAAAATTGAAGCTGAATATGAGTTTGAGCAGCAAAGCAGTGCACGTGTTTATAGTGACTCTGTTGATAATGTAGAACTCTCATTAGTACCAGGCGCATATTTGACAGAAATTAAAGACTTACCCCCTGAACAAGAGACAGAGTCTTTGGATGAGGATGAAGTTACAGGATGTGGTTGTGGAGAGGAGCATGAACATATACGTAATAATGCAAGGGAGGTTGAATAATGCTTAATAAAAAAAATATTGCTTGTTTAATTTTTGTTTTTTTATCACTAAAAATTTATGCAGAAGATGATTTTAATGTTATTTCGCAATGTACTGATGAATTTGAAACAAGTTGTGATTTAGTATTGATAAATGGTAGTGAAAAAAATATTTTCTTACGTAATATAAAATCACCAAGTATTGAAGAAATTGGTAAAGATGTTTTCCATGTGGTGAGTTCATGTGGTTCGCCTTGTGTAGGGAATTATTTTATTGGTAAGCATGCAAAAGATTATACTGAGAAGTTGATTAAGGTTGATTTTAAATCAAAATGCATTATAGAGAGTGATAGTAATGAAAAGAAAATATATGCAAAAAAAATATTTTCTAATACTAGAAAAACTTTAATAAATTTAAATGAAAAAAAATTTGATATTCTTCCATCAAAATTTAATTATTATAGTGATTTTAATGAGATGTCGTATTTTGATAAATTTGGTAATCTAAATTTGATTGCAAATGATTTTGGTGAAATTTTATTTAAAAAGAAAATAAAAAACCCATGTGGAAATTATGAAAAATGAGCTATTCAGAAGAGTTTATTAAATATGTTGGAACTGTAGCGGGTGAAGCAGGAGGATGTAGTGTAAATACCTGGAAAGCTGTTGCCCATTGTATAAAGAATAGAATAGGTTTTGCAGAGTGGGTCAATGCGAGAGATGTTAGTGATATTTTAAAAAAGAATTTTGATGCAATTACTGATAAAAATGGACCTTTTAAAAAAGCTGTGACAGAAATGCGTTTAGGAAATATATCGGATCATACACAAGATATTATTGATGCGATATCTCCAATTTATCAAGGATTAGAAGAGGATATAACAAACGGAGTTGTTTTATATTTTAGTCCTAAAGCTCAAGCCGCTTTACATAGCAAAAACCCTAGTAAATATACTTCTTTAATCCCAGATTTTGCTAAAAGCTCTTTAACTGAAGAAGTGAAAATAAAAGGAACAGAAAATGATGATATGCAATGGTACAAATATAAAGGTACATCTCGTTTCTATGTTCAATTTGTGGATAGAAGTGCTAATGTCCTTGTTAAATCTAAAGTAAGCATTGGGTACAAAAAAACGAAAGAGGTTCCATCACTTACTAACTTAATAACCAATAATCAGGGTAAAATCAGATCATTTTTAGTAAAAGATGGTTGGGGGGCAAGATTTACTGTTGATGGTGTTCAACTTCTTGATAAGAATAAAAAAGAAATAATGCTAATTGCAGATGGAAAAAATCATTCATCAGTGTTAGTGGTTGAAAATGGTAGTAGTGGAATAAAATCTCAAACGGATATTCATATCCAACAACCGAGGTCTTCACAGAAGAAAGAGCCTGCGAAAGAGGATGAAAACGCGAGCATTGAGCAAACGTCGAAAGTAGATGAAAATGATGTTCAGCAAAAAAATATTAATTTCAGTATTAAGGTTATAGATAGTGAAAATAAGACGATTCCCAATTTTTCTTACTTTTTAAAATATAAAAATATTGAAAAGAAACACCGTGCAGGTGCTGATGGTATTGAAAATGGCTTAATAGGATTAAGTGGTGAGGAAATTGTAGTTTTAATTAGTGGACGAGACACAAAGCAAGAGATTAATCGTTTTACAGTACAAGATGGTATGGGATTAAAAACTGTAAAACTTAACTTACATACTTTTGATATACTTTTTAGGCATGGAAGTACTAAAAAACCTATAACAAATTTAAATTTAATTCAAAAATATAGAAATATCTCAAAGCCAAAAAAAACCAATAGTAGTGGAAAAATAACGGTTAGTGCGATGCCAGGATTTGAACTTAATTATAAATTGAGAGATGAACGGAACTTACTTACAATCAAAGTTGATAAAAATAAAGCACTTCGTATTATAGATGTTGATTCTTCTGCAATAGAACAAGCATCAAAAAATATCAAGGTGGGTAGCAAAGTTTATGAAACGCAACAACCGATTGCTATTCCTTCCGAATCAAAACGTAAACAACCAATTCAAAAGCCTGTTGAATCTCAGGATTCTACTCCTAAGAGAGATGAAAAAGTAAAAACCAGCACTGAAGGACATCCTAAAACAATTGTTACAGATAATAGTGATATAGAATTTAAAGTCTTAACTTATGACAAAGTATCTCATCAATTGGCTAGTGATTGTGAATATGTACTTGAGTATAAAGGAAATAAAAAATCTCATATAAGTGGCGTTAGTGGTATAGGGGCAAAAAATCATAAGGGACAATCTGGGCAAACAATTAAAATTTTTGAAAATAATAACTTGTTGACTCAGATTGTATTGCAAAAAGATATGCAACCTATATCTATTCATGTTACTAAACCAGATTTCTCACAACTAAGAGTTAGTGGTGCTGATTGGTGTGGTTTATTTCTACAAAGTAGTAGTCTAAATGACTTGGCTGAACCTTTTAAAACGAACGCAACAAAATTTATTAATGGTATGAAAAATGCCGGTATTAATGTTGTAATTAACACAACTTGGCGCCCTGATAAAAGAAGTTATTTAATGTACTATTCTACAGCAATAGCAAGAGGGAAAATAGCTGTAGATAAAGTACCTCCTTTCCCAGGAGTAAGTATTGATTGGACACATAACGGAAAGAAAGCTGAAGCAGTAAAAGCTGCTAAAGCAATGCATCAAAAATATGGTATAGGGGATAACCCAGTGGGTAAACCAGGATCCTCAAACCATAATAGAAAAATGGCAGTAGATATGAAAATATCTAATTATATTGGAAAAGTTGTGACTATTGATGGTGAAAGCACAAAAATTACCAGTTGGTCTACATTAACGCAATTAGGGAAAAAACATAGTGTAATTTGGTATGGTAGTAAAGATGCACCTCATTGGTCACACACAGGTAGGTAAAAGTGATTTATAAAACATTGATTATTATGTGCTTATTAAGCTTAAATGCTTGCGAAACTAAATATTTAGGTGAGACTGCTCATGCTAAATCGATTGAACAACAGAAAATAGAGACGCCACAATCAGATTTATCACCTGGGAAGATTTTGCACAGTAGTAAAGATGTAAAGAAAGCCTTAGATAATAAAATTTATGTATTATTAAACTCTAAAGAAGGATGGGCAGAGTAAAACTTGAAGTGCGACATAAACCACCTAATTAATTTAAAGGGTTTATGGAGTATATAAAATTGTCATACCATCATCTTAACTTTGAAGATCGTACTGCATTAATGCTTGAGTCAAGAA